>NZ_JBGCUC010000015.1:0-134148 GCF_043420595.1 Erwinia plantamica | reverse complement strand
CTTCCCCGTGGGGAATCTGGAAGTTTCTGCCTCTCATTAACATCGCGAACGATATTAATGGTGGTGGGGGAAGGATTAAGTCACACTGTTCCTTGCCCTGCCGGGTCAAACCTTCGAGGTCGAAGCTTCTTATCCTTCCCCGTGGGGAATCTGGAAGTTTCTGCCTCTCATTAACATCGCGAACGATATTAATGGTGGTGGGGGAAGGATTCGAACCTTCGAAGTCGATGACGGCAGATTTACAGTCTGCTCCCTTTGGCCGCTCGGGAACCCCACCTGGGGTACTTGATGGTGCCGGCTACCGGAATCGAACTGGTGACCTACTGATTACAAGTCAGTTGCTCTACCAACTGAGCTAAGCCGGCATCAAGTGGTGCGCATTCTAGGAAGTGTGGCGGCGGGATGCAACAAAAAAATTGCGATAAAAGTTCTTATGGCTGTTATTTGTGCAATTCTTCGCAAAATCTTGCTGCCCGTCAACGGAACCGTACAAAGAAGCGACGATATTGCTATTTTTTAGCCAGCGCAAAAGCGGCGATTTCTTTCTCTGTTTATCCAGCAGCATTCCCCTGGCGCCTGCGCAAAGCGAATCGGCTGCTGTTTTCGCTGTCGTTTTCATAAAGCGCGCGTTTATTTTTCAATAAATGCGGTCGCCGTTACGTTTGCGTTGGTCGTTTTTATTTTTCCTTCTGATTCCGCCCCGTCTGGTGTTAACCTCCTGCCCATTGTTTTCTGAAATTTACCTTAGTTACGCGAGCGGCAGCAGCGGACAGCGTCTTCTCTGCGCACGCCACAACAGGCAAGTTCTTGCTGGCAGAAGCATGTATATGAGTAAAAAAGAATCCTTGTTGACCACACCCTATCTGCAATTTAACCGTTCGCAATGGGCCGCGCTGCGTGATTCCGTGCCGATGACCCTGAGCAAAGAAGAAATTGCCCGGCTCGAGGGGATAAACGAAGATCTTTCTCTTAATGAGGTCGCGGAGATCTATCTGCCGTTATCGCGTCTGCTTAACTTCTATATCAATTCCGATTTACGCCGTCAGGCGGTGCTGGAGCAGTTCCTGGGCACCAATGGCCAGAAGATCCCCTATATCATCAGTATCGCCGGCAGCGTGGCCGTAGGGAAAAGCACCACGGCTCGCGTGTTGCAGGCGCTGCTGAGCCGCTGGCCGGAGCATCGTCGCGTCGAGCTGATTACCACGGACGGGTTTTTGCACCCCAACGAGGTGTTAAAAGAGCGCGGCCTGATGAAGAAAAAGGGCTTTCCGCAATCTTACGATATGCATCGCCTGGTGAATTTCGTCTCCGCCCTCAAGTCTGGTGCCGCTCAGGTCACCGCACCGGTCTATTCGCATTTGATCTACGATGTTATTCCTGACGGCGACAAGGTCGTGCAGCAGCCGGATATTTTGATCCTGGAAGGGCTGAACGTGCTGCAAAGCGGTATGGATTACCCGCACGATCCGCATCACGTTTTTGTTTCCGATTTCGTCGACTTCTCTATCTATGTGGACGCGCCGGAAGATCTGCTGCGCCACTGGTACATTAATCGCTTCCTGAAGTTCCGTCAGGGCGCGTTTACCGATCCGGATTCCTACTTCCATCACTACGCAAAGCTGCCTGAAGACGAGGCCGTAGGCATCGCCACGCAGCTGTGGGAGGAGATTAATCTGATGAATCTGAAAGAGAATATCCTGCCGACTCGCGAAAGAGCCAGCCTGATCATGACCAAAAGCACCGACCATGCGGTCGATCTGGTACGGCTCAGAAAATAGCCTGCCAGACGGCGCCACGGAAGGCGCCAAAGCATTTACCGACGTCCCGCCAGCCAGATAGCGTAAGCCTCATCCCAGATAGCCGCAGGCGTCCCTGCCCTTCCCAGACCAAAACCATGTCCGCCTCGCGTAATTTTGATCTGTTCGACCGGCACGCCCATGCGCCGACAGGCGTCGTGCATGATCTGCGTGTTGTGCGGATTTGAGGTGCGATCGTCGTCCGCCTGGGCCAGAAAGGTAGGTGGGAAGCTACGCGTAACGTAATTTTCCACCGACCAGCCCGCCTCATCCGCTGGCGAAGCGTTTTTTCCGACGATTTCGCTGTGAGTACGCGTATGGGTGTAAGGCGCTTCCAGCGTGATCACCGGATAAATCAGGGCAACGCTGTCCGCGACCGGCGCAATCTGATCCAGCGTATCCTGCGGCGCATAGGTTACGAAACCAGGCCGCGCCGCCGACATGCCCATCAGGTGGCCGCCAGCGGAAAAGCCCAGCAGATGTACTTTCCGCTCCATCGAGCGCACCAGCCTGATTGCGCGCTGTGCATCCTGAAAGGGCGCGAGCCGTCCCGCGTGCCATTTTTCGTGCGGCAGCCGATAGCTCAGCACGTAGGCCGTATAGCCACGGGCATTCAGCCAGCGCGCCACCGGCCAGGCTTCGCCGCCCATGCCGATCCAGCGATAGCCGCCGCCCGCCGCGATCAGTACCGCCGAGCCGTTAGGCTCCTGCGGCTGAAAGCGCTGAATAGCGGGACTGACGATATTCGACCAGGCGCCGCTGGCGGACACATGCAGATTGCCGCCCGGCCCGCCCCCGCCCGGCGGCTCGTCCGGCCACAGGGGAATAACGTCTTCTCTGGCAAACAGTTTTCCGGCGGTCATCGCCAACATGGCTGCGCCGGTGCCCATTATTAACCGGCGTCGACTAATCATCTGACATGGTTTTCCTTGGTGACATAAACGCGCCGCGCTCCGTGCCGACGCAGCGCTCTTCGCTAAGACATGCAAAGCGGAGGCCAGAAACGGGCAGGCAGAAGGAGGCGAAGCGGACGAATAATTCTTTATCGGCAAGAAGAACCGCTTTTTTATGCGATTTGCCGGTCGGGAGGCAAGTGAAATTCGCGGCGGGCGCTAAATAACGGCAGGATTGCCCGGAGCCGCTCCGGGCAAAGCGCAATCAGTGCAGGGCGTTTTTATCTTTACGGGACATCGCGTCCAGATAGCCCATCACAAAGGCGGACAGCACAAACGTCAGATGAATAATGACGTACCACATCAGCTTGTTATCAGGAATATTGCGCGCATCCATAAACACGCGCAGCAGATGAATAGAAGAGATCGCCACAATAGAGGCCGCCACTTTATTCTTCAGCGAGCCGGAATCCATTTTCCCCAGCCAGCTCAGCTTTTCTTTGTGCTCGGAGATATCCAGCCTGGAAACGAAGTTTTCATAGCCGGAGAGCATCACCATCACCAGCAGGCCGCCAACCAGCGTCAGGTCAATCATCGATAGCAGCACCAGCACCAGATCGTTTTCCGCCATAGCCAGCACGTTGGGCAGCAGATGAAAAACTTCCTGGAAGAACTTGATCGCCAGCGCCAGCAGGCCCAGCGACAGCCCGAGATAAATAGGTGCCAGCAGCCAGCGCGAGGCGTAAATAAGATTTTCAGTAAGACGTTCCATAGCATTCCATAAGCAGGTTAACACGAGCGGTAGTATACCTGATGGAATGTTAAATTTTTCACGGCACAGGCCTGCACCGGGGGAATTTTACGGATTTACTCCGTTGGCTCGGTCAGCATGCCTGCCGAGGCGGGTTCAAGTACCCGGCGCGCCTGCCGGTCAATACTGCCGATGCCCAGCGCCAGTTCATCGCCGGCCCGGACAAGCGGTAAGCAAAAACCCGGCTCGCACGCCGTGGTCGTCTGAACGCCCGCTGGCCGAGCGGGAACGGCAGCAAAACCGGTCCCGCTTATCGCCAACGCGATAAGAAAAGCATATTTTTTCATAGGGTATTTATTCAGAGATGCGCGAAGTTAGTGCAGCTCGCGATGCTGATTACGATAATCTCTCGGCGTCACGTTAAAGTGTTTTTTAAAGACGCGCTGAAAACACTGCTGGGACGAGAATCCCAAATCCATAGAGATGGTCATGATGGTTTTATGGGAGGTCACCAGGCTTTTTGCCGCCTCGTCCAGGCGACGATAGCGAATAAAGCTGCCCAGGGTCATGCCTTTTTTCTCTTTAAAAGCGCGTTGTAAGTGCCATTTAGAATAACCGGAGCGCGCGGCTACGGCCTCAATATTCAGTCCATCGTCCAGATGCGCTTCAATCCAGTCGATAATCACGTCTACGATTTCACCTTTCACTGACTTTCTCCTGCAGCGGCATCCTGCATATGACGCCGCCATTCCACGATGTAATATTATATCTATATGTTTTTATTAGTTAAATTTTGATATGCAACAAAAGGAATAACTTATCAAAATTTGGCGGAAGGATATAAAGAAGTGTAAAATAGTTCAAATAGATAATTTTAATGTTCGTTAATAGATACTCTCTATAGAGGTAGCCATGCTGGATCTCAACCTGGTACGCGTTTTTACCGCTATCTATGAAACCCGCAGCGTCAGCGGCGCCGCCGATCGCCTGTTTATTACGCAGCCTTCCGCCAGCTACGCGCTCGCCCGTCTGCGCAGCGAAACCAACGACGAGCTGTTCAAGCGCAGCCGGAAAGGCATGGAGCCGACGCCGACCGCGATGCAGCTCTATAAGGTGTTTAAAAAGTCGCTGACCGGCATAGAAAAAGCCGTGGCGGAAACCCGCATCTTTTCGCCGGAAACCTCGCGCTATAAGTTCCGCCTGGCGCTGACGGACCTGGGCGAGCTGCTGCTGCTGCCCAAGCTAATTACGCTTTTCCGCAGCGTGGCGCCGCATATCCAGCTGGAGGTGATCCCGGTCGACGTGCACAAGCTGGATGAATGGCTGCTGACGGGCCGTATCGACGCGGCGCTGTGCAGCCGCAATGAGTCGGTTTCCTCCGCGCAGCGCGAGCTGATGGCCTATGAACGCTATGTCTGTCTGCTCAACGTTGACCATCCGCGAATTAAAGAGAGCCTGTCGCTGGATGAGTATATGCAGGAACGCCATGTCGTGGTCGCTGCCACCAGCGGTCACCACATTGTGGAAGATCGGCTGAAAGAGTTTGAGCTGGAACGCGAAATCGCGCTGGAAGTGCCGCACTTCGCCGCGCTGGGCGAGCTGATTGCCTCCAGCGATTTGCTGGTAACGCTGCCTTCCAGCGCCGCCAGGATCTACGCACGTCGCGGCAACGGCCGGATGCTGGAGCTGCCATTCCACGTGCCGAATCAGGAAGTTTTCCTCTATGCGCACACCGAAATCGGCGATATCACGGCAAAAACCTGGTTCTACAACGTGCTGCGCATCGCCGGGCCGACCATGATCGATCCCTGAGATACCGCGTCCTATAGAAGAGAGCGCGCAAAGAAAACCAGACCCAGTGCACGTTCCAGGAAAGCCGTGTGGCAAGCGCGGCGGATAACGTGCGGAATGTGAAGCGCTTCAAGCCACCTTGTGCATCTTTCTGAATGTATCGCAAAAATTTCCCGTTAATCCCGACAACAGCACAATGACCCGCCTGAAAAGCGCCTCCTATAGTTGATTAAAACGCCCGCGGGCCGTTTTCCTTTCTCTCCTGCCGCTGCGGCAAGCTTCGTCATCTCTGCGCCTGTATTCAGAGCGACAATAAATAAGGGTAAGCACTATGACTGCTAAAAACGGATCGCACGTGCGCGTGTGGATATTAATGCTGATACTGTTTCTTTCCGTTATCGCCTATGCGGATCGCTCTATTTTGTCGATTGCGGGCGGCGCGATTAAAGATGAGTTTGGCCTCTCGCCCATCCAGCTTGGCTTTATCCTGTCGGCGTTCAGCTGGGCCTATGTAATAGGACAGATCCCCGGCGGCCTGTTTCTGGATCGCTTCGGCACCAAAAGAGTGTACGGCGTGACGCTGGTGCTCTGGTCGATCTCCACGCTGGCGATGGGCTTTGTCGGCGAATTCTCTACGGGCCTGACCAGCGCGCTGGTGATCATGTTCACGCTGCGTTTCGCGCTGGGGCTGATCGAGGCACCCAGCTTTCCGGCCAACGCCCGCGTCGCCATTATGTGGTTTCCAAAAGCCGAACGCGGCCGCGCCTCATCGCTGTTCGCCTCCTCGCAGTATTTTGCGGTCGGCATCTTTTCGCCCCTTTCCGGCTGGCTGGTATCCGAATTCGGCTGGCCGTGGCCCTTCTTTGTGCTGGGCGTTATCGGCATCGGGGCCTTCTTCGTCTGGCTTTGGTATATGCAGGAGCCGCGCGCGCACCGCAGCGTGTCGCCGCAGGAGCTGGATCATATCGTCGCGGGCGGCGGCCTGATCGATATCGACTCGGTACAGGAGCGTAAGGAGAAAACTCCCGTTTCCCGCGAGACCTTCCGCAGGCTGCTGACTAACCGGATGCTGTGGTGCGCCTATATCGGTCAGTACTGCATCATCGCGCTGAGCTATTTCTTTATTACCTGGTTCCCTGTCTATCTGGTGCAGGCGCGCGGCATGGATATCCTGCACGCCGGTTTCGCCACCGTGGCGCCAGCGCTGTTCGGCTTTGCGGGCGGGATTTCCGGCGGCATTATTTCCGATTACCTGATCCGCATCGGCTGGTCGGTCTCCTGGGCGCGCAAAACGCCTTACATTGTCGGGATGCTGATGGCCGCGACGCTGATGGCCGCCGCCGTCGCCAACAGCAACTTTTGGGTCATCGCCATTATGTCCTTTGCTTTTTACGGCAAGGGCGTGGCGGCCGGAGCGGGTACCTGGGCGGTGATCAGCGACACCGCGCCGAAGGAAGCGGTTGGCCTGGCGGGCGCTATTTTTAACTGCGTCGGTAATATCGCCGGCATTATCACGCCGATCATGTTCGGTTACCTGGTTGCGCTGACCGGCAGCTACAGCCTGGGCCTGGTGTTTGTCGGCGCGCACTGTATCGTTGCCGCCTGCTGCTTCCTGTTTGTGATGGGGCCGATTGAACGCGTCGGTGGCGAAACGCCGGAAGACAACACTTATCCGACCGGCGCTGCTCCCGTGGTGCGCAGGCTTTAGCGGCCCGTGCGGGAAGACGTTGATCTTCGCACGCAAAACCTTCACTTTAGCGTCATGGTTAATCGGGCAGCGCCCCTGCCCGCATCAAGACGGAGTGCCCCTATGTCGCTAACCCTTCTGACGCAGTTGGCCGATCTTCCCGCCAGTCAGTGGGATGCCTTACTGCCGGACGATCAGCCTTTTCTGCGTCACGCCTTTCTCAGCACGCTGGAAGAGAGCGGCAGCCTGGGAAAAGGCACCGGCTGGCAGCCGGAGCACCTGTTGTGGGAAGAACAGGGCGAAATCCGCGCCGCGCTGCCGGGCTACCGCAAAAGCCATTCAATGGGCGAATACGTTTTCGATCACGCCTGGGCAGAGGCCTGCCAGCGCGCCGGCCTGCCCTACTACCCTAAATGGCTAGCCGCCGTGCCGTTCAGTCCCGTTACCGGCGCAAGACTACTGGGCGACCGCGCCTTTACCGCAAAGCTGCTGCATCACGTGCCCGATTTTCTGCATCAGCGCCAGCTGCACAGCGCCCATATCAACTTTGGCGATGCGCAAACCCGCGAGCTGGTGGCGGCGGAAGCACGCTGGCTGCCGCGTCTTGGCTGCCAGTATCACTGGCGCAATCCCGGCTACCGCGATTTCCAGGACTTTCTGGATACGCTGATGTCGCGCAAGCGCAAGCAGATACGCAAAGAACGCGAGCTGGTCGCCAGCCAGGGGTTTGCGTTCGAGTGGCTGGCCGGTCATCAGCTCAGCGAAGCGCACTGGGACTTTGTCTACGCCTGCTACGCCAACACCTACGCGGTGCGCGGCCAGCGCCCCTATCTCACCCGCCTTTTCTTCAGCCTGCTGGCGGAGAAAATGCCGCAGTCCATTCGCGTGGTGCTGGCAACGCAAAACGGCATGGCCGTCGCGATGGCTTTCAGCCTGATGGACGGCGAAACGCTTTACGGTCGCTACTGGGGCTGCCTGGAAGAGTTTAACCGGCTGCATTTTGAAACCTGTTTTTATCAGGGGATGGATTACGCCATCGCGCACGGGCTGAAGCGCTTTGACGCGGGCGCGCAGGGCGAACACAAGCTGGTGCGGGGTTTTGAGCCGGTGATCACCGAATCCTGGCACTATCTACGGCATGAAGGCTTATTCGAGGCGGTAGCGGACTACCTGGATCAGGAAAGGCCCGGCGTGCAGGCGTGGGCGTTGGAAGCCCGCGCATCGCTGCCTTATCGCCGCGACGGAGAATAACGGGCAGCCTGGACGCTGCCCGCTGATTGATTAATCCTCGCCGACGAAGCCGCCCGTCTGATGTCGCCACAGGCGGGCATACAGCCCATCCAGCGCCAGCAGCTCGCTGTGGCTGCCCATCTCGGCGATGCGCCCTTCCTGCAATACCACCAGCCTGTCCATTTTGGCGATAGTGGAAAGACGGTGCGCGATGGCAATCACCGTTTTGCCGCCCATCAGCGTCTCCAGACTCTCCTGGATCGCCGCTTCCACTTCGGAATCCAGCGCGGAGGTCGCCTCATCCATAATCAGGATCGGCGCGTCCTTCAGCAAGACCCTGGCGATAGCGATACGCTGGCGCTGGCCGCCGGAAAGCTTCACGCCGCGCTCGCCGACCTGCGCATCCAGTCCGACGCGGCCCTGCGGATCGGAGAGCAGCGGGATAAACTCGTCGGCCTTCGCACGATGGATCGCCTGCTGCAACTGTTCTTCTGTCGCATCGGGTCGGCCGTACAGCAAGTTATCGCGAATTGAACGGTGCAGCAGCGAGGTATCCTGCGTAATCATGCCGATCTGCGCCCGCAGGCTTTCCTGGCTGACGTGCGCGATATCCTGGCCGTCAATCACAATGCGGCCGCCGTCCAGGTCATACAGACGCAGCAGCAGGTTCACCAGCGTCGATTTCCCCGCGCCCGACGGGCCGATCAGGCCAATCTTTTCGCCCGGACGAATGGTCAGCTGTAGCTTGTCGATCACCCGGCGCGCGCTGCCATAATTGAAATCGACGTTCTCATAGCGGATTTCACCCCGATCGACCTTCAGCCTCGGCGCCTGCGGCTTGTCGGCCACGCTGACCGGCTGAGCAATAGTTTGCAGGCCATCCTGCACCATACCGATGTTTTCAAAAATGCCGTTGACCACCCACATGATCCAGCCGGACATATTGACGATACGGATCACCAGCCCGGTAGCCAGCGCGATAGCGCCCACGCTAATCAGCGACTGGGTCCACAGCCACAGCGCCAGGCCCGTGGTACTGACGATCAGCAGGCCATTGAGCGTGGTCACCACCACATCCATATTAGTGACCATCCGGCCCTGCTGACGCGTTTTAGCCGTTTGATCGCCGATAGCCTCACGCGCGTAGGCTCTTTCCAAATCGCTGTGCGCAAAGAGCTTTAGCGTGGTGATATTGGTGTAGCCGTCCACAATGGTGCCCATCAGCTTCGAACGCGCGTCGGATGAGGCAACGGAGCGGGATTTCACGCGCGGCACGAAATACCTCATGCTGACGACATAGCCCACAATCCACACCAGCAGCGGGATCATCAGCCGCCAGTCCGCCTCGGCGAACAGCACCAGCGAGGTAATGGCGTAAATCAGCACGTGCCAGAGCGCATCCACGGCCTGGACTGCCGAATCGCGCAGCGCGTTGCCGGTTTGCATAATGCGCTGGGCGATGCGCCCGGAAAAGTCGCTCTGGAAAAAATTCAGGCTCTGGCGCAGCACGTAGTTGTGGTTTTGCCAGCGGATCATGCTGGTCATGCCGGGGTTGATCGTCTGGTGCACCAGCAGATCGTGCAGGCCGATAAAGATCGGTCTGAAAACCAGCGCCACCGCCGCCATCCAGATCAGCTCGCTGGCGTGTTCGCTAAAGAAGCTGGCGGCG
Organism: Erwinia plantamica; assembly: GCF_043420595.1. Classification (NCBI taxonomy): domain Bacteria; kingdom Pseudomonadati; phylum Pseudomonadota; class Gammaproteobacteria; order Enterobacterales; family Erwiniaceae; genus Erwinia; species Erwinia plantamica. The sequence continues at coordinate 124,331 of NZ_JBGCUC010000015.1, read as the reverse complement.
GGCGTCGTGTTCACCATATCAATAATGGTGCTCAAAAAGCGGAACAGCGCGACCTCAATCAGCGAAGCGATCAGCCCGATCGCCAGCAGTAAGGCAAAGCTCTGCCACACCTGGCGCAGATAGTAGACGTAAAAAGCCCAGACGCGGTTGGGCGGCGTGTCGCTGGGGGCGTCCTGAAAAATATCGATCAGTTTCTCAAAGCGGCGATACAGCATAGCTAGCTCACTTTTACAGCCAAAAAACTGATAGTAGTGCATTTTCTGCTGTTATGACGAACGCGGCGCAGGGTGCGGCTTGATTAGGAAACGATCGTTCTCTATTATGAAGCAATGAAAACATCTTTACGTCAGCCGGGACGCCCGCGCGAATTCGATGCCGATCTTGCTCTGGACGGTGCTATTGCGCTGTTCAGCGAGCAGGGCTACGCCGGGACTTCCATCAGCGAGCTGGCCCGTGCGATGCAGGTCACGCCCGGCAGCCTGTATAAAGCTTTCGCCGACAAGCAGGCGATTTTCCTGGCCGCGCTGACCCGCTACCAGCAGCTGCGCGGCGAGGCGCTGAACCGTCGCCTTGCGGACGCGCCCAACGGGCGGGCCAGAGTGGAGGCGCTGTTGCGCCACTACGGCGAAAGCAGCGTGGGCGAAACCGGGCGGCGCGGCTGTCTGGTGGTGAGCTGCGCCGTCGAGCTGGCGACGCGCAACGACGAGCTGGCGCGCCGTATCACGCAATCGCTGGGGGCCAACGAGGCGCGCTTTGAGGTGTTTCTGCGCCAGGGTCAGCAGGATGGCTCTGTTTCTCCCGATCTTAACGTACCGGCTACGGCAGCCATGCTGCTGTGCCTGACGCAGGGAATGCGCGTGCTGGGAAAAACCGGCCGTACCACAGAAGAGATGGCGCAGCTGGTCGATAACGCCCTGACGCTGCTCGGCTGATATTTCGCTTTTGCGCGCGGCCTGGCGCCGCGCGCCCAACAGACCAAATTACATTCAATTTGGAAACGATCATACCCAAACCGCAGAGGCAACCATGCTTATCTCTACCAACACTGAGGCCGACCGTCAGGCCATTGCCGCCTTTCAAACCGCAACTTTCTGGCAGCAGTTCCGCCAGGAGTACGTTGAGGTCAACGGTATTCGTCTTCATTACGTCACGGGCGGCTGCGGCGAACCCGTGCTGCTGCTGCCCGGCTGGCCGCAAAGCTGGTACGCCTGGCGCTACGTGATGCCGCTGCTGGTCGCTGCGGGCCGCCGCGTGATTGCGGTCGATCCGCGTGGTCTGGGCGACTCGGCCCATCCCGCCGACGGCTATGATATGACCACCACCGCTAACGATATTCATCAGCTGATCGCCACGCTGAAGCTGAACGAGTCTGGCCCGATAGATGTAGTCTGCCACGATATCGGCAGCTGGATAGGCTATGCGCTGGCGGCCGACTGGCCGGAAGATGTGAAACGGCTGGCGCTGTTCGACGCCGCGCTGCCGGGCATCTCGCCGCCGCCGCCGTCCGGCATTCCCACTGACGAAGCCAATGTGAAAAGCTGGCACTTTGCTTTCAATCGACTGAACGATTTGCCGGAAATCCTGTTTAAGGGCCGCGAACGCGAGCTGATTAGCTGGCTGTTTGCGGCCAAATCCCTGAAGAGCTGGAGTATCACGCCAGCCGATCTGGAAGAGTATGTCCGCGTTAACCAGCTTCCCGGCGCGCTGCGTTCGGCGCTGAGCTACTACCGCACCGGCTTTTCACCGGCCTCGCTGGCGGCAGCGCGGCAGCGGGCGGAGAAAAAATTATTGATGCCGGTTTTGGCCGTTGGGGCGGAAGGCAGCGTGGGCGATACCCTGCTGACGACGCTGCAACAGCTGGCGGTTGAGGTAAAAGGCGGCGTTATCGCCGGCGTGGGCCATTACATTCCGGAAGAGGCGCCCGCAACGCTGGCTGGCCTGCTGGCCGATTTTTTTATACCCTCTGGTAGCCCGACAGACGGTCGGTAGCAGGCCCGCACAGGAAGCGGCAGGCGACGCGCGCATAAGGACAATAACGACCGAGGCAGAGGGGCGGAGATGGAACGGCTTGATTGTGATCGTATGCTGGTGGCGGTAATGGAGCTGGGAAGCTTCGCCGCTGCCGCGGAACGCATGGGCACCAGCAGCGGGCAGGCGTCGAAACTGGTTTCCCGCCTGGAGAGCGAGCTGGGCGTCCAGCTGCTGAAACGCAGCACCCGTGCGCTTTTTCCGACAGAGATAGGCCAGGCCTATTTTGACCGCATCAAAAGCATTCTGGACGACTTCGACGCGCTGGACGCCTCGGTACGTCACGCTTCCGGCAAACCTTCAGGCCGCCTGAAGCTGACCGCGCCGCTGACTTTCGGCACCAGCAGCCTGGCGCCGGTGCTGATAGCCTTTGCCAAAGAGTACCCGGAAATTGAGCTGGACGTCAGCTTCGCCGACCGCATGGTCAATATCGTGGATGAGGGTTTCGACCTTGCGCTGCGTATTGGCAGGCTCAGCGACAGCAGCCTGATTGCACGAAGGCTGAGCGATATCCGTATTATCGTGGCGGCAAGCGAAAGCTACCTGCGCGCGCACGGCACGCCAGAGGATTTGCGTCAGCTGGCGCAGCATGACTGCATCATCGATACCAATTTTCGCGAGCCGCTGAACTGGCAGTTTCGCGACGGCAGCGAACGTATTCTGTCGGTGGCGGTAAAAGGCAGGCTGCGCTTTTCCAATGCTGAAGCCTGCCTGAGCGCCGCCGCCGCGGGGCTGGGCATTGCGCGGATGCCGACGTTTATCGCCGGAAACCAGCTGCGCAGCGGCGCGATCGTGCCGCTGTTTCGCCAGTATGAGATGCCGCCGCTCGGCCTTTACGCTGTCTATCCACCAGCGCGCCATCTGGCGCACAAGGTGCGTGCATTAACGGAATTCCTTGAAGCGCATTACGCAGGCGAGGCCGAGTGGGATCGCGGCTGGTAATTCTTTCCATTTCGGAAGGAATATCCGCGCTGAGCAAGGGATTATCATCCTCATGGGATCCGTGTAGCCTTGAGTGAAACCGTTTCCACAGTGGAGAGCGGCTCAACAGGAGAAGTCCCGTGACGAAAGGATTGATTATTTTACTGCACGGCGTCGGCAGCAACGGTAAGGATCTGGCCGGACTGGGCGCGCATTGGGCAGAAGGTTTGCCTCGGGTGGCTTTCACCAGTCCCAATGCGCCCTTTCCTTTTGAACACGGCGCCGGCTATCAGTGGTTTAGCCTGAGCGGCGTCACGTCTGCTAATCGGGCGGAGCGGGTTTATCACGCGCGGGAGGCTTTCGATCGCCAACTTAGCGCTATTCTGGCAATCCACCAGATGCAGGATCGTCTGGAGAACGTGATGCTGGTCGGCTTTTCCCAGGGCAGCATTATGGCGCTGGACGCCGTAGTTTCCGGGCGCTGGCCGGTAGCGGGCGTGGTGGCGTTTTCCGGCAGGCTGGCGTCGCCGCTGCCTTATGACATGCCGGCGAAAACGCCGGTCATGCTGATCCACGGCATGGCAGACAGCGTTATTCCCTGTGCGGAAAGCGAAGCGGCAGCCAGGCAGCTACGCGAGCTGGGCGCGGTCGTCAGCACCCAATTTGACGCGTCGGTTGGCCATACTATTTCCGCCCAGGGCGCACGCAGCGCCAGCGAATTTATCGCGACGTGCCTGGCGTAGCCGCGCCGTCGTTCAGCCGTTTCTGGTAAAACGCCAGATTCAGCCAGCGGTCGAACTTCCAGGCGACCTCGTTCAGCGTTCCGGCCAGCGTAAAGCCTTTTTTCTCATGCAGAACAATGCTGGCGCGGTTATCCGCGTCAATACTGCCGATCATCAGATGCATTCCTTTTTCCCGCCCCTGCTCAACGATCGCGTCCAGCAGCGTTTTACCCAGTCCCTGCCCGCGAAAATCGGGGTGGATATAAATTGAATGCTCAACGGTAAACTGGCAGGCGGCGTGCACGCGAAAAGTGCCGTAGCTGGCAAAGCCCATTAGCCTGCCCGCCTCATCCTCAACGCCGATAACCGGGAAATCATGCTGCCTTTTAACGGCGAACCAGCTCTGCATACTTTCCGGCTGGCGCGGCTCGTAGTCATAGAGCGCGGTAGAATTAACAATAGCGTCGTTGAAAATGGCCAGAATAGCGGCGCTGTGGCGGTCTTCGGTGCAGGTAACGATCTTCATTGCTGGCTGACGTCCTTAATGAGTGGCGATGCGCATAAACAACGGCGGCAGATGGGCCGCTTCGGGCAAAACAGATCGGCGCGGCGGCTCAGGTGGTCAGCAGCGTATGCAGCCTCTGTAAATCTTGCTGGACCGTCGCGATCTCTTCGGCAAATTTTTCCTCGGAGGTAAAGGGCTGCCGGAAGATCGTCATCAGCACTTCCGATCCCTCTTCGTTGCCAACCACCCGCATCGGCACCACTGTCTCCTTGCCAAAACCGGTATCCACGTAGCGATCCATTACGCCATAAGGGTTGTGATCGGTGAAACGGATTTTTTTCGCGCTTTCCGCCCCGACGATTTTCCACCAGGTGCCGTCCTGCTCCAGCGTCGTTTCGCTAAGGGCGCCGATCCATTTCGGAAAATAGTCGGGTTTCCAGATGGTCTCGTAAAGATCAACCCAGTTACGGGGGATGGTCAGACTGATGGTTTGCGATGGCAGCATAGGGCCTCCTGAATTTTTATCGTCAGGGGATTTAACCATCGGCAGGTAAGGATGAAAAGGGGCGGCGGCCCGCCCTTAAAAAGATTTTAACGCTACCTTCGCCGTTTCCGCATCATAAGCGCCTTTCAGGCTGAGATCGACAGGCTGCGGCTGCCAGTTAATCAAGCCGCCTATCTCAAACAGCACCTGACCGTTTTGTCCCGGCGCCCTCTCTGTCACCGGCCGTACCAGCAGCGTTTCCGGAATAATTCTTGGCTCGAAGCGCAGCAGCGCGTTGCGGATGTTTTTCTCAATAATGTGCCAGCTATGGTGGCTGGCATATTTGCCCGTCAGCGGCGCTACGCCATAGTTAAAAACGGAGACCATTAACGCGCCGTGCCGGGCTTCATCCAGCTGTTCTTCAAGGTTCGTGCTGTTAAGCAGGCAGGCGATATCCTTTTGCACGATGGCGCGCAACTCTTTAGCGCTCACATAGCAGGCATCGTAGCTTTCACGCTTTTTTTTCGGCTCGTCGTCCAGCAGCCTTTCCAGCAGCGTAGGCGAAAAACTCTGTTTTCTTTCCATTGCCTACACCTGGCCAAAGCGGATTTCGGCCACTTCCAGCAGGGAAAATTCCCCACTATCAGTAATCAGCACCTTTCTGCCAGCGCCCGTCGCCAGCATAGCGGAAACCTGCTGCCATTCGCTAAGCAGCCCCAGCTTCTCGCTCTGTTCCGCTTCAGCGGTAAGGGGATAGCGGGCAGGCACGTAGCCGTAGTGAAACTCGCCGTCTGTTTTAATATGGGCGGGCGTCCAAATCAGATCGAGCAGATCTTCAGGTCGACGAACGTGCAGCAGCTGCAGCGAGGAAAAAGGCACCTGACGATAGCCGCCAGCGCTGATAAATTCGCAGGCTGGCCCGATACGCCCGTCGCTGTCCGCTATCCAGGCGAACCTTCCCGTTATCTCCCCGCTGCCGGCGCTTTCCGGGGCCAGAGAAAAGGCCTGCTGACGAAGCGTCTCGGCCCGTTCCGGCTCGTTTTCCGCCTGGGCTTTGTTCGCCTGATGCAGCAGCGTCATCCATTCCGGTGCGGCGGCGGTAAACAGGCCAGGGCTGCGTTTACCCGCCAGCACGTCTTCCCGCATCAGCTCGCTGAGGATCAGGTTCTTGCCCAGCTCGCACTGCTTTGGCTCGACGTCATCCAGCAGGGCCAGCGTTTGCAGCTGCATCAGCGCTTTTTCCCATCGTCCATCAAGGCAGTACAGGCCGAACAGCGCGTTGCGACACGCGCTATCGTCAGGACGCGCTTTGACGTTCGCGGCCGCCTCCGCAATCAGATCGCTTAACGAGGTGGTTTTCAGCAGTGCGGTTAAAGATTTTGCATCATGCATAATGGGTCCATCCTGGGTTAATAAGGGCTGTCCAGCCCGGGCTTATAAAGATCGTGGAAAACCAGTTCCGGTATGGTCTGCTTCTCTTTTGAAGCGATATTTTCCGGAGCCAGCAGTTTTAAAATATCCGTTTTTTCATCATCGAAAATCAGCGGGCCGGTTGTCCCTTCAACGTTCAGCTCCGTCCAGACCTTATCAATCAGCGAAGGCGTCTGGATCAGGCATTCCGTCAACGTTTTCGCCTTCATCTCCTCCCGGACGGCCTCAAAGTAATCATCGCAGTCGGGAAGCCGGGTCAGCGTAGGGCGTTCCTGGGCTACGTGGCGGTGCTGCTCGCCCCAGATAAGAAACTTTTTGTATTCTTCCTCCAGCGCTTCAAGAATGTCCGCGGCGGCTTCTGTCTCCGCCGCCGCGGCCTCGTTAAGGTAGCGATAATCGCCCATATAGTGCCCGCCGCTGGGCAAAATATCGTCCACTTCGGGTAGCGGCCTTTTCTGCAGGGGATCGCCGTCAAGCAGCATATGGCACAGCGCCTCTCCCGGCACGTCTTCATCATCCACTACGGTAAAGCCATAGTGACCCAGCTGGATCGCCGCATTAAGGCGGAGCACGCGGCGCTCGCCCTCTGCCACTCTGCCGTTATCAACCAGACAAAGCAGATCCTTACAGGTATTGAAGATAACTGGCCCGCCAGGCGAGCGGTAAAACCACAGGGCGTCCGACGAACCGGCCTCGCTAAATTGCCCGTTTTGCGGATTGAAGCAGACCGGGCGTTCGACGGTATAACTTTCGCCAAGCGGGAAAGCGGGCTGATTATCGGGCCAGGTCATTAGCAGCTGCACGAGTTAACCGCCGATAGTCACGTTGCCGGAACCGGAGACAACGGCTGCGCCGCAACCGGTGACGTCACCCAGCCGTGCTGCATTGCAGTTGTTGATAAATACGCTGCCCGATCCTGACGCGACGGGCGCGCCGCCATGAAAAGCGCACACTGCGGCGCTGATGCCTGCTGCTGCAGCGCAACAGCCGTTAGTGTGTACATTCCCCGATCCGCTTACTATTGCTCCGCCATGTGCGATTGCATCGCCAAGTCTGGCTGCGCAGCTTCCCATTTTTCACCTCATCTTGCTGTTGGGCTGATGCCAGCCCGGTTACTGATAAAACGCCTGGGGCAACGACGGGCTGGCTATAACGCCGCCGGCTGCTACCCCATGCGCGGTTAAACCACTCTCAAGGCATGGTCGGCACAGGCGTGGTCCTGCCGCCCGGGGGAACGGTAGGCACCGGCGTGGGTATAGTCGGGGCTGGCGTGGGTATAGTCGGCGACGGTGCCGGGGAAGTCGGCGTTGGTACAGGCAGTGGGGGCAGCGGGAAGGGAAGAGCGGCAAACCCAAAAACGCTCAGGCTGGGCACGCCCGCGACAAAGCCGCCGCCGCCGCCGCCGCCACAGCTACAGCAGCTACAGCAATCGCCAGGATTTAAATCGACCTGTCCTCCCTGAAGCACGATATGGTTAGCGCACAGGATAATTTTACCCGCGCAAAGTGAAAGCACGCCGCCTGCCGTTAATGACATAGCGCCACCTGCAACCATGCCGATGTAGCCACCGACGGCAAGCGAGTAATACCCGCCCACGTTATTCATAAAAGCGCCGCCGACGTTAATCCCTTTCGCACCGCCTATCGACTCGGACTGCGCGCCGCCAACCGTAAAGCCCAGCGCGCCGCCGACCATTAACGAGCTACTGCCATTTACCGTGGTGGATTCATTAACGCCAACCACTCTGTTGCTGTTAACACCGATGCTGACAGAGCGCGTCGCGCCGACGGCAAGATCGGAGTTCAGCCCGATGGTTTGCGTTTCATTACGCTTGGTCAGGCGGGACATATCGCGCTCGGCCTGTTCCCAGTACTGCTCCAGCCCTGGTTTATCCTCAAACTGGATGCCGTTAAAGTTGGTGCGTCCGCCACCTACCGTGCGGCTCACTAATCCGCTTTGCGTGGCGTTGGCAGGCAGATCCCACGGCGGCATGGTGACGTTGTTATAAAGGCTGCCGATCACCAGCGGACGATCCGGATCGCCGTTAATGAAGTCCACGATCACTTCATGACCGACGCGTGGGATATAGATCCCGCCAAAATTGTTGCCGGCCCACGCCTGGCTGACGCGGATCCAGCAGGAATCCGTTTCGCGGTTGTGCCCGTAGCGATCCCATAAAAAGCGCACTTTTATGCGGCCCCAGGTATCCGTCCAGATATCTTCGCCCGGCGGCCCTACCACTACAGCCGTCTGCGGCCCGCTGGTTTTTGGGCGCAGCGCCAGCTGAGGATGGCGATAAATCTTGGTGGTAGGCTGAACGGTGAAATGGCTTTGATAACTGAAATCCCCCATCCCCGTCACCTGGCTGACATCGCTAACGATCAGCTCGCTGGAGATGACCATATATTCCCGGTTCGCTTTCTCCAGCGGGTAATTTTGCAGCTCGAAGTTGGTGCCGCATACCACGCCCCGCAGTTCGCCGGAGCCGGATGCTCTTGATCCGATCGCGCCCCGCTCTTCCATACGGACTTTCGCCAGCTGTTCGCCGATATCTGGCCGATCGTAATCGCCGGGCCAGTGGTAAAGCTCCATGTCGTTAAAGGTGGTTTGACGAGGCTTGCTGTCGGCAGCCGATATATCCGCTCGGGATTTTGTAAAATCGTAATCGTTGGTATACCACCGGCCGGAGGTAATGGTTTCCTGAAATTCAAAACGGGTAATATATTCCTGCCCGGCTTTGGGTTCGCTCGGCATATATTGCAGCACATGCCAGGCCTCGCTGGAAAAACGCTTGTGCGCGCCAACGTGATCCACCAGCACCAGCTTATGCTTCTGGTCTTCATGCTCAAAAAACCAATAAATCCCCCACTCCTCCATCAGGCGCTCGATAAAATTAAAATCCGTTTCACCGTATTGCACCTGAAAATCCAGCTGGGGATAAGAACCGGTTAGCCGTTTTTCCAGCGGAAAGTTATATTCCTCCAGCACCTCGTCAATAATCTCCACCACCGTTTTTTGCTGGAAGATCTTGAAGTCGGAGGTCAGCTCCGTCAGGTAAAGCCAGGGGCGAAGGATAATTTCAAAGATGGCCTGATTCGCATCCCGCCCCAGAAACCTGGCACGCTGCACCAGGCCGGAGATTTCCCGGCTGCCCGCGCCGATGCCCATCAATTCATCCAGCCCGTTGCCGTCCAGCTCTATCGACACGGTCATCTCTTTACCGATCAGTGCTTTAATATCCACGTTCGCCGCTGACTGCCAGGGAATAAGATCGCTGGCTGGCGTTTTGGCAGTTAGCTTGTAGGTATATAAAGAAGAGAACGACTCCTTGCCTTCCAGCTTCGTTAATACCAGCGCGGTTTCACCCAGCAAAAGCGGCATTGCTGAGCTGCTTAACGTTATGGTTCTTGCCATATCAACACCTAATCCTTGGTTTGTATTGCACCCTAAGGGAGCGCCTCTCCCTCTCCTTTTCAGCAGATAATGTGCTGCGAATCGATAATTTTGCCGTAGCGGCTTTGCCGCCAGAGCCACGCTTTGCGATCCGTCTGGATAATTTCCGGCCAGTCCGGCCAGGGCATGCTGCCGACGCCTTTTTCCTCCGTGATGCTTCTGTCGTACTCGCTCAGCTCCGCCAACAGCAAATCCGCATGATAACTGAAGCGATAGCGCTCATTAAGCAGCCGTTCGCGAAACGGGGAGTAGTGAGACCGTAATAAATTAACCCATTTTTTCAAATAGATATCTTGATTAACCACGCCATCCTGATTTTGCTGCGCCATCATAATTCTCGCCAGCCAGAAGGCGATATGAAAATCAGACGCCAGTTCCTTTTGCAGCCATTGCACGCTGACGGCGGCGTAAATGGCCGAAAGCCCCGCCGCGCGGCTGTTGACCAATGCCCCCACGTAAAAGCGGCCTTTTTTCCGCAACGGCGGCAGAATAAAGCACCACGGGTAATGCGCCGGTAAAAGCTGTCCGGGCAGCGTCGACTGCATCGCCGGCACCACTTTTGCGGCCAGTACGGCGGCGACTTTTTTCCGCTCTCTGCCTGGCAATAACGTTCGCGCCTCTTTGCCAATAATACCGGTACGAATGGCCATATGCCGCTCCGTGCCCCACGGCTTAAAATGCGCCGGGACAGTTAAAATTTTTCAGTAAATCCACGATAAGCTCATCGTTCCAGGTCAGGCCGGTGACCTCGATTTTGACGGGCCGCTGATGCAGATTAAACAGCAGCACCGGCTGGCCGCCAGGCGAAGTCCCAATATCGTTGACGGTATCCAGCCAGCGCATCAGCGCCCAGGGACCGGTGAAGGTCAGGCCGTTTTCCTGCCCCAGAATGCGCGGCTTGGTGCTCATATTGACGACGGATTCCGCACGCGCGCCCGGCCAGTGAAAAAGTTTTGGCGTAACCGGGCCGTGCGAATACCCCATTACGCTGCCGTCAAAGTTGAGGTTAAGCTGGGTAACCGAAGGATCCAGGTAGGGAATGGAAACGGAGAAATCGATACCCGGCGTGCGGCCGCCGTTCTGGAAGAAAGCGCTGCGGATCGCAGCGGCCTGCTCAAAAACATCCAGCGCGTCTGAATCCTGGCTATTAATATCGCCGCGATAGCGCCAGGGCCTTGCTGCCGTATCAACTTTGTCGGCCAGTTTTTTTTGAAAATAGTCATCCAGCACGCCGCCCGTGGCGAAAAAGCGCTCAAAGTCACGCAGGCTGACTTCCTCACTGTTATCCGCAAAAGGATAGCGGCCCTGCAAAGTGTTGCGGCACACTCCGCCCGGCCCTGAGGCGATGGTTTTATTGCTGCTGTAGACGATCTGATGATTGACCCGTCGGTAAGCGCCGTTCAGCAGCGGCGCGATAATATATTTAAAAGGGTCGGGCCAGACGGCGGACTCCGCGCTCAGCCGCTGTCCTGCGTCGGACACCGACGGCAGATTGCCGTTTTTGATCGCGCTGTCGGAGATGACCAGCAGCGTGTACTGATCGTTCAGCACGCCCATAATCTGGTGCAGTTTAGTACCGGAAGCCGCGCCCATGCCTTTTTCGCCGCCGCCCACGAATTCACGCAGCGGCACAAAATAGTTATCCACGCCCTGACGCAGCGCTTTTTTCTCCTGAGCGGCCAGCGCCAGATTAAGCTTTGAGGCGGCATCCACCAGTCGACTGTTGGATAATCCTGAGCTGCTGACACGCTGGTTTTTTAGCAGGTTATCCTGCTGATCCACGGCAAGCGTGGTTTCCCTGACGGCGCGCCTCGCCAGATTTACCAGCGGCGAGTGGGTAGAAACCAGCGTGCGCAGCATGTAGATATCAAAAGAAAGCCCGGTATTGTTCTGGTCTGCATCCTCGCTTTTCAGCCGGATGCTTTGCAAAAAAGCCTGCCATCGCCGCGTATACTCCTTCAGATAAAGCGTCATCAGGGCTTCGCGCGTCGGATCGACAATGCCCGATCCTCTGTCCACCTTCAGCGCTTTCAGGGCGCTTTGCGCCTCGCTATTGCCCATTACCCAGCTATCTTCAGCCTGTAACGCCCGCACGCTGTCGCCCAGCTTTTTTTTAAAAACGTGGTGATAGCCTTCCCAGGTAAACAGTCCAGGCATCCCTTTTTCCGCCAGCGCCTCATCGGTAAGGGTAAAAATCTGACCGGCGTCCTCATCGGTCATTTTGCTTAAGGTCAGATTCTCCGGCGCTTCCGCCTGCATCTGCGCTATCACGCGTGCATAAAGTCGATTAACCGGCGTGTTGCGATTAAGTATTTCGCGCGCTTCCGCCACCAGGTTTTTATCCGGTTGCTGGCCATACTGCCGCCAGTCCGGGCGGCTGAATAACGCCTCAAGATGGGCGATAAACAGGCTCCTTTCTTCATAAGGCTGGAGCTTTCCGGCATTGTCCCACTGCCGGGCAATCTCGCTGACCAGCCATGCCCGATCGAACTGGCCCTGTCCTGCCAGCATCAGATAACGTTTAAGCGCGTTGTAAAGTGTCGCAGGATCGCGTTCATAAACGGCGCTCTGCAAAGCCTCATGCGCCTGTTGTTCGATTTGCGGAAACAGCAGCCGCTGCAGAAAATAGTGGTAAAGGCCGTCGGCATCGTGGGTTAAACGCTTGCCGACATAAAGGCCATAGCGGAAAGGAAGATCGGGATGCAACACGTCAAGGCCGTTAAATTCAGGCAGATAGTGCGCCAGATTCAGCAGCAGCGGCAGCTTGCCGGGATCCGCCGCCTGTTGATAGCTTTTGACCTCTGCTTCCAGCCTGGTCGCTTTTTCCCCGGCCGCGACAAGGTAGCCGCCGTTATGATGATAGCTGTGGTAGATCCCGCTCAGTAACCAGCAGCAGGCCGCGATGCAAAGCATATGACCAAAGAAGTTCTGGAAGCGATATTTTGACTCTACCCGTAAATTGCGCCGCACCAGATCGCCATCTTTCAGGATGATGTCGGAAAACAGGGATTTCAGAAAATAGTGCCTGCCCCAGGCAACATCCCTGACCAGAGCCTCGCTCTCACCAGTCAGCGAAGCTGGATAAGCCAACGGCACCGTCTGTCGGTTAGCAATATAGTTGCGCCACTTCTGCATCAGCGTCCCGTTATTGACCATAACGGTATCCTCAGGCTGGTGGCTGCTGACAAAGTAGATACCGCGCAGCGAGGTATAGCCCTGATTTTCATCATAGCGTGAGGCGAAGAAAATCGTCTGCGCCACTTCCGTTACGCTGTCCAGCAGCATGCGGAAATCCTGCGGCAGCACGTACATGCGCTTTCTGTCCGTATTGCTGTATTCCTCCTGTTGGCGCACCGTCATTGCCTTTTCCAGACGATTTTCCAGCAGCGCAAATTCCGCTCCGACCCGTTCGCGCAGATCGCCAATGCCGGTTTTCACCTCTTCCCCCCAGGGGAAAGTCACGCCCCATACCTGCTCGCGCTCCTGCTCGGTCAGGCTGCGGAAATATTCGGCGAACCCCATCAGCCGATCCAGTTTGGTAATCAGCATATAAACCGGAAAGCATACCCCCAGTCTGCTGCGCATCGCCTCCAGCCTGGCGCGAACTTTCGCGGCCAGATCGTAGAGCTCCGTTTTATTTTTACCCATTACGTCGGTCACGCCGATCGCCACAATCACGCCGTTAATCGCCTCTATCGGACGATATTTTTTAATGGCCTTGATAATACCGTCCCACTCCGGCTGCTCGTCCGACGAAACAAGATATTTTCCGGCCGTGTCGATAAACAGCGCGTCATTCGCAAACCAGCACTCACAGTTACGGGTAGGCGCGCTCTCTTTGCAGACCCTGCTCAGCTGTTCCGGCAGCGGGAAATGCTGGCCCGACGATAAGATCGCCGTGGTTTTTCCCGCGCCCTGCGTCCCGATAGTCATGTACCAGGGAAGCTCGCCGTGCATTTTTCCAAATGAAAAAAACCGCTTAAGCCAGGTACCGTTTTTACGCAGCTGTCTTATATATGCCGCTGCATCACGGATAGCCGCATTAACCTCGCTGACGTCGCCATCGCTTTTAACCTCTTTGCTGCCGAAAAAAGCGTCAAGCAGCTTAGGATTGTTTTTCAGCGCCAGCAGCAGCTTCCAGCCGCCATACAGCAGCGTGACCAGCAGGATAGCGCCAATCAGGCTGGCCCTGGTGGCGATACCGCTTAGCGGATAGCTTTCACCGATCAGCAGGTAAGGCCCAATCGTCCAGACGACAACGCAGGCCGTTGCGGCCAGCAGAAGAAACGACGGTACGTTAAACCACAGCCCAATCAGACAAAGCAGCGCCAGAACAACATAAATCACGCGCGCCTCAACGCCTGCCAGCGGACGCGTGTCGCCAAAGCCCAGCAAAGGGCCGAGAAACCAAACCGCAGCGATAATCAGCATAAAAAAGGCTATGACCATCACTACTTTAAAAACGCGAAGCGAGAACATCCTGTTCAGATTAAACATGGCTAACTCATTAATAGGTCACAAAAAATTCCACGCGCCGGTTCTGCGCACGTCCTTGTGCATGGTTATTACTGCTGACGGGCTGACTCTCTCCGGCGCCCTGAATGCGGATTTTGTCAGGCGCTATCCCTTCGGTAAGAAAATAGCGCGCCACGTCCGTCGCTCGTTTTTCCGACAGCACCTGATTATTGGGAAAAGCTTTTGTCCTGATGGGCGTGGCATCCGTATGCCCTACGATCACTACCCTGCCGTTCACGCGATGAACTTCCTTCGCGACGCGTTTGATAATAGGCTCCATATCGGCGATGACTTTGTCCGATCCTGAAAGGAACACGGAATCGCCACGAAAAACGACCTTGCTCTGACTTTGCGTTTCGTCAACGCTGACCAGCCCCTGCCTGATCTCTTCTTTCAGCAAAATAGCCAGCCGTAGCTTCATTGCCGCTACGGGGCGGCTTATCTTCAGCTGCTGCATTGCGTGGATCCGCTGCTGAAGCGCTATCTGATGCGTACCCAGCCAGTATTTGCACCAAATCCACAGGCTCCCGACCAGCAGACAGCTCAGCAGCAGCGTGACGCGCACGGGCACAATGCGCCTTTTAGATTTTTTCTGGCCGCGTATGGCCGCGCCATGCGGCGACAGCGCTGGCGAGAGCGAGTCGCGCGTGCTTTGAATAAGGGTCAGAAGCCGCTGACGGATTTTCATCAGCTGTCGGTCGCCATCTTCCAGAATGCTGTAGCGGCCCTCAAAACCCAGCCCGAGGATACGCAGCAGCACTTCAAGCACGTCTCCGTACTCGTGGGGATCTATAGAAAGACGGCCAACCAGCAGGAAAAATTTGTTGCCGCCGTCGTTGTCGCCTTCAAAATGGTTAAGGATGTTGCTTTGCGACCAGCCGGTCTGCATTCCCCACGTTGTGGTATGTGCCGCTTCATCCAGCGCGGTACAAAGGCAATAGCGAACGATAGCCATCTTTTTCCAGGCGATATTGACCTCGTCACATACCACGCTAAACAGATTGATGTCGTGTTTCAGGCTTTGTTTCAGCAGCTCGACATGTTCGGGATACGGGATGGTTTCCGGCATCTCGCTAAGCGCGCGCAGCAGTGGCTGGGCGGCTTCGAGCAGCGGATTTTCAGCCGCCCTTACCTTTTGCACCCGCAGCTGTACGCCTTCGCTTTGCAGCAAAACCTCACTTTTCTGGCTGGACCAGCCCTGGATAAACGCATCAGGATCGCCGCGTTCCGGCGTTCCTGGGTTTCCCGGATCGTCATCCAGCAGAAACTTGCCCAGCGCCTGCGGCGTCAACGTTTCTTCGGGCGCGGCATCCGGCGCGGCAGATTGGCTCTCGTCGCGCATCAGCTTCTGACTCCCCAAAGCTCCATATTCAGGTCAGGGAAATCACCTGCAATATGTAACGCCAGCGCGCCGGTTGCGGCAATTTTGTCCCAGAACGGCCCGCTTTGCAGCAGGTCGAAATAGACATAGCCGGCGTGATAAGGGATCTGACGCGGCGGCACCGGCAGCGCCTGTAACACCAGCCCCGGCAGGTGTGAACGAACCAGCTCATGCAGCTGCTGCGGCGCGCTGATTTTCGCCTGCGCCGAAAACTGCTGTTGCAGTACGTCCATCGGCAGCTGAGCGTGTACGGCCAGCACCAGATTAGAAAACTCGCGCAGCTCGCCCGGCAGCATGGCGGCCGTCCAGACGCCATTGCCTTTCGCATGGAGGTCGATCATTTGACCGGCACGGATCAAAATCTGATTCAGCAAATAATGCAGCTCTTCAACCAGCGGACGAACAGAAGGATAAAGCCTGGCGTGATCGTAGCCCGGCGCGCTCACCGGCCGTCGCGTCTGCGTACGGATAAAGGTCGACAGCTCGCCCGAGAATTTCGCCAGCTCCTGATAAAGCACAATTGGCGGCAGCTCGGGCACGTGCCGCAGATGATCCAACACCGGCTCATATTTATTGAAAATTTGCAGCAGCAGATAGTCGACCACTTCGGCGCTGGCGCTGGCTTTGCCGTCGCTATTAGCCAGTCGGCCCGCCAACATATCGGCGCGCATCCTGACCAGACCGTTAAGATGCGTCAGCCATTCGGCTAACAGTGTGCTGGCCGCATAGCCGGTGACCGGCGGAATATAGTCTTCGGTATGCAGCAGCACGCTGCCATCGGGCTGAATGGCCCTGATGCGGGTCAGCGGCAGACCAATCCAGGATTCCGTCATTTCTTTTTCAGAAACCAGATTCAGGCGCAGCCTTGCCAGCTGGACAGGTTTTGGCCCCTGACGGATCGCATTGGTATCGCTCAGCTCCGTTTCAAAAGCGGCGAAGCGCGCCAGCGAACCGCTGTCGCTGAGATCGAAGATGGTTTCGTCGCTGTTATCCAGCCGCAGCGGCACGGCCAGGAAAATCAGCTGCCCCAGATGATCCGGCGTAATAGTCAGCGGTTCAGGCAGTTCGGCATGGCCTGGTATATCAAAAGGCGTGCCGTCCGGCAGCACGCCGCGCCCGGCGCGCAGCACCAGTTTGCCGTAAGAGAGCGCCTCCAGATCGATATCGTATTGCGCAAACCCCCAAAAAAAAGGCGATATCGTTGCCGCTCGCTTGTGGGCGTAATATTCAAAATAGCGTTCCTGCTGCTGAAACAGCTGCGGACGTAAAAACAGTCCTTCGCTCCAGATAACTTTATTTGTTCTCACTGGCTATTCCCTTTTATCAAGCGCGATGGTTAAGGCATCAAAATGTACCGTCAGCACGACCGCTTCTCCGGGCAACACTTTTCGCCACCAGGATCGTTTTTTATTTTTTTTATAAAGCTCCCACGTTTCACTCCATCCCGCGCGGTCGATATCCCGATAGGCGGCGACGATGCCTAATGCAACGGTATCCTTTTCCGGCGTCAGGCTGATTATTCTGTTTTCGCCAGGCTGTAATATGCCTTCATAGACTTTTTTCGCCTCCGCCTGTAAAGCCGGGTCCGCGCCATCGGTAAGCGTAAAGAAATCGCTGTTTTCAAAGTTATCCAACGATTTTAAAAGATAAAAAGTAATATCCAGCGGCGCAGGCTCTCCCTTTTCATTGGGATTAATTTCTTTTGACGCTTCCAGCCTGATAGTTAACTCCGGCTTGGGAGAGTCGCTGAAAGGGGAACGGCAGCCCGCTGACGTTAAAACCGCCAGAATAATAAGCAAACGACTAATGAATCGGGCTATGTTGATTAACTGCATGGTAAATATCACCTTAAAATCCCGAAGCCAGGCCGAAAAGCTTGTCACCCAGGGATGACAAGCTTTTGTATCGCTTAACGTATTAGCTGCTCAGGTTCGCTTTGACGTCATAGCTTGCGGAGATAACGCCAGATTTGCTGCCTTCAGAGTTCTGCATGACGTAATCCTGCGTCACTTTAGTGAAGGAGAATTTAACCAGCTCACGAGGACGGGTTTCATCCTCTGAAGATCCTGACATATCGACACGGGTAATAATGGTGTCGGTAAAGTTAATGGTTAAATATTCCAGCGGATTGCCGCCCGCTTTACGCACCACGAAGACAATGTTTTTAATATGCTTGCCCGTCAGACAGTGGCTTAATAAATTAGGGCTGGCCTTATCGGTGTAATGGGTAAAGCAGAAATCGGCCACGCTTGCCTTGCCTGAGCCGCCGCCGGATCCGCTGTGCATATTGGAATGCTGTGAAACATCCCAATGCCATTCCAGTACCTCAATTTCATTGGTATGTGCGGCATCCAGCGATTCACCTTCAATGCCGTCGATCTTAATAAACATATCTTGTGCCATGATCATTCCCTTATTCAGCACTATTAAAATCGCTACGCCTGCGCGCAGCGTATGTAGTTAAAGCAGCCTTGCGAACAATGCTGCTGTTAACAATATTAAAATCTGCGATCGTTATGCTGCGCCTTTCAACGACGGTAATTTCGCTACCATACGCAGCGAAACGGTCAGGCCTTCCAGCTGGAAATGCGGACGCAGGAAAAATTTCGCCTGGTAATAGCCTGGATTGCCTTCCACATCCTCAACCACCACTTCCGCTGCGGCCAGCGGACGACGCGCTTTGGTTTCAAAAGTGGAATTAACCGGGTCGCCGTCGACATAATTCATTATCCAGTCGTTCAGCCATTTCTGCATTTCATCGCGTTCTTTAAATGTACCGATTTTGTCGCGCACGATGCACTTCAGATAGTGGGCAAAGCGAGAACAGGCAAACATGTAAGGCAGCCGCGCGGAAAGGTTGGCGTTTGCCGTGGCGTCCGGATCGTAATATTCCGCCGGTTTTTGTAACGACTGCGCGCCGATAAAGGCGGCATAATCGGTGTTTTTACGATGAATAAGCGGGATAAAGCCGTTTTTAGCCAGTTCCGCTTCGCGACGATCGGAGATAGCGATCTCCGTTGGGCATTTCATATCAATGCCGCCATCGTCGGTCGGAAAGGTATGGCACGGCAGGCCTTCGACCACGCCGCCGCTTTCCACGCCTCGGATCAGCGTGCACCAGCCATAGTGTTTGAACGAGCGGTTGATATTGACCGCCATCGCATAGGCCGCGTTGGACCAGGCGTACTTGCTGTGATCGGCGCCGTCGGTAGTTTCTTCAAAATTGAAGTCGTCGACGGGATTGGTATGAATGCCATACGGCAAACGCGACAGAAAACGCGGCATTGCCAGGCCGATATAGCGTGAATCTTCCGACTGCCGCAGCGAGTTCCACGCCGCATATTCCAGATTCTGGGTAAAGATCTTGGTCAGATCGCGCGGATTAGCCAGCTCCTGCCAGGAGTCCATCTGCAGCACGGACGGTGCCGCACCGGTAATAAACGGCACGTGCGCAGACGCGGCGATTTTGCCAATGGAGGCCAGCAGATCAACGTCTGGCGCGGTGTGATCGAAATAGTAGTCGGCGACCAGGCAGCCGTAAGGTTCACCCCCCAGCTGGCCATATTCTTCTTCGTATACCTGCTTAAAGAGCGGGCTTTGATCCCAGGCGATCCCTTTAAAGCGCCGCATATTGCGCCTCAGCTCATCTTTGGAAATATCCATAAAACGCAGCTTCAGCTTTTCGTCGGTTTCGGTGTTGTAGACTAAATAATGCAGCCCGCGCCAGGCACTTTCCAGGGACTGGAACTGTGGATGATGCAGGATCAAATTGATCTGTTCGGACAACTTGCGATCGATCTCGGCAATAAAAGCGGCAATATTTTTATAGGCGTCGTCGGCCATGGTGACCGAACTGCTCAGCGCCTGCTCGGCCAGCGTTTTGACCGCGCTCTCTACGGCGGTTTTCGCCTGCTCCGATTTCGGTTTGAACTCCTTGCTTAACAGCGTATTAAAATCGCTGTAGCCTGCGTTGGTCACCTGGTTCTTTTTCTCAGCTTGCATCGACATGATATCCCTCTCTCGCTTTATTCGTTCCCTAATGGGCTGCCGTCTGTTTTCACTGGTTTCGGTGCGGAAGCCAGCGCGGTTAGCAGCGATTTATCCTGTAGCACTTTCATGACCAGACTTTCCGCGCCGGCTTTGCCGTCCATATAGGTTTGCAGATTGGCCAGCTGGGTGCGGGCATCCAGCAGCTGGGAAAGCGAATCCACTTTTTTGGCGATTTCGTCCGGTGAAAAGTCATGAATGCTTTCAAACGTCATATCGATCATCAGCTGCCCTTCCCCGGTCAGGGTATTGGGCACGGCGAAAGCCACGCGCGGTTTCATGGCTTTCATTCGCTCGTCGAAATTATCGATATCAATGCTGAGAAATTTGCGATCGGCAACCGGCGGCAAAGGCTCAATCGCCTTCCCGGACAGATCGGCTAATACGCCCATAACAAAGGGCAATTCTATTTTTTTCTCGCTGCCATAGATCTCCACGTCATATTCAATTTGTACGCGCGGCGCCCTGTTTCTGGCGATAAATTTTTGAGCACTGCCATTTCTTGAAATCATGATATCCCTTTCATCGTGCTTTATTAAAAACAGCCTATATTCACATTAATAGCGGCCTGTTAAGCGGCGCTATTACCCGTTAAAAATCCGTCCTGCCTTGCCGGATTTTCTCGCTTCTCGCCTGTTTTATCATTTATCGCGTTTTCTTCTTCCCCTTTCGGCTGAAAACGGATAACGATATTATCCCCTGCCGTTATGTAGAGACATTGTTCGCTTAGTGATGCCTGGCTGTTTAATATCTGGCGCGCTATTTCCGGCGCGATATTTTGCTCGATAAATCGGATCAGCATTCGTGCGCCCGTTTCAGCCACGGGACACTGCCCGATAATATGCGTCACCAAATCTTCGCCATAATGCAGCGAAGCGCCATGCTGTTCGCGTAAACGCAAAGCCAGTCTGTCAAGCTGCTGCCGGACAATACGTTGTAGTGATGCTTCCTGAAGCGGCAGATAAGGCACCACGGCCAGGCGCCCTAAAAAGGCCGCCGGGAAGACTTTCAGCAGCTCAGGCTGCACCATTTTTCTGACGCTTTCGGCATCGGGCGCCGTCTCTGCATCGGCAAACAGGCTGGCGATCGTTTCGCTGCCGACGTTGCTGGTCAGCAGCAGCACCGTATTTTTAAAGTCGATTTGCCGCCCTTCGCCATCTTCCATACTGCCCTTGTCGAAGACCTGAAAAAACAGTTCATGCACGTCGGGATGCGCTTTCTCAATCTCATCCAGCAGCACTACGCTGTAGGGCTTGCGACGTACCGCTTCCGTCAGCACGCCGCCTTCGCCATAGCCCACGTAGCCCGGTGGCGATCCCTTCAGCGAGGAAACGGTATGGGCCTCCTGATACTCGCTCATATTGATGGTGATCAGATTCTGCTCGCCGCCGTAAAGCTGCCCGGCGATCGCCAGCGCGGTTTCCGTTTTCCCCACGCCGGACGGGCCAACCAGCATAAAGACGCCGACCGGCTTACGCGGATCCGCCAGCCCCGCGCGAGCCGTCTGGATGCTTTCGCTGACCTGACGCAGCGCATAGTCCTGGCCGATGACGCGCCCGGCCAGCCGCTGCGGCAGTTCCAGCACGGCGCGAATATCGTCTTTTAACATCTGTCCGACCGGGATCCCCGTCCAGTCGGCCACTATCGCGCCGATAACATCCGCATTGACCTCCGCCTGCACCAGCGGCTGCTCGTTCCGGGCCGCCTGCAGGCGCGCTTCCAGCTCCGCCAGCTCATTTTGCAGCGGCGCCATCTCTTCCTCAGCCGTAGAGGCCTCGTCCTGTAGTTTTTCACGTACCGCGACGATGGCGGCGACCAGCTCTTTTTCCCGCGTCCAGCGCTGCTCCAGCTGAAGGGAAGCCTCGGTCCGCTCGGCGATCTCCTGTCTCAGACGTTCGCCGCTGTTGGGCTGCAGTTTGCCAAATCGGCTGGCCTTTTCAACCAGGTCCAGCTCTGCGCGGGCGGCGTCCGTCCGACAGTGGAGACGTTGCAGCATGACCGGCGCCGCATGTTGCGCGACGGCCACGCGCGCACAGGCCGTATCAAGAAGGCCTATCGCCTTATCTGGCAGCTGCCGGGCCGGAATATAACGGTGCGACAGCCGCACGGCGGCCTGCAAAGCCTCTTCCATAATCCAGACGCCGTGATGCTTTTCCAGCACCGGCAACAGCCCCCGCAGCATAGCGACGGCGGCTTCCTCATCCGGCTCTGCAATTTGCAGCACCTGAAAACGCCGTGTCAGCGCCGGATCCTTCTCAATATGGCGTTTAAATTCGCTCCAGGTCGTGGCGCCAATAGTGCGCAGCTGGCCCCGCGCCAGCGCAGGCTTCAACAAGTTAGCCGCGTCGCCCGTCCCGGCATTGCCCCCGGCGCCAATCAGCGTATGAACTTCATCGATAAACAGGATAACGGGCTGGGGCGAAGCGATAGCCTCATCCAGCACGGCTTTAAGCCGCGCCTCAAACTCGCCTTTCATGCTGGCGCCGGCGGCCAGGGCGACGACATCCAGCGCCAGCAGCCTGACTTTTGCCAGCGCTGGCGGCACATTACCCGCCACGATAGCCTGCGCCAGCCCCTCCACGACGGCCGTTTTCCCGACGCCAGCTTCGCCGGTCAGCAGCGGGTTGTTCTGACGGCGACGCAGCAGGATATCGGTCATGGTGCTGATTTCATGCTCGCGTCCCGTTACCGGGTCGATTTTGCCTTCGCGCGCTAACGCGGTCAGATCGGTGGCATACTGCGCCAGCCCGCCGCTTTTTGTCTGGCCGCCGATAGCCGCGTTAATTTCGCCGGGCATGACGCCGGCCTCCGTCGTCGCCTCGCTGACTTCCGGGGAAGCCTGAGTGATATAGCCGAAATCGGCGGTCAAATGTTCCAGAGAGATCCGTTCAAAAGCGGAAGAGATAGCAAACAGGGCGCGCCGCAGCTCCATGGTGGTCAACATGGCGATCAGCAAATGTCCGCTGCGAATACGGCTTTCAAAACATTCCAGGCTGGCATAAATCCAGGCGCGTTCGATAGCGAGTTCAATATGATATGAAAAGTCCGAAATAGTGCTGGCGCCTGCCGGCAATCGGGCCAGCGCCTGAGCGAAGCCCTGTTCCAGCGCCTGCGCGTCGACCTCAAAATGGCGGGCTATCAGACGTAAATCATTTTGCTCCTGCTGCCAGATCTGATTTAGCCAATGCACCAGTTCAACATAGGGGTTGCCGCGCAGCTTACAAAGCGTGGTTGCACTTTCAATCGTTCTGAATAATGTCTCATCCAGCTTGCCGAATAAATTTTGCCTTGTAATCGCCACGTATCATTCCTCCGGGTACATTTTTCACAGGCATAAAATCACACAGACCAGAGTCTTCCGGGGAAGGAAAACAAAATATAATACCCTTGTCCACGCCGTAAAAATAAATTAAGAATACCGCCCGAACGCTATTCCTGAATAACAGACCCGCTACGATTACAACCCCTTATTTAAAAAGATCTTTCCTGTCAAATAACCTGGTGACCCGGTGAAATCCCTGGCATTTCCTCACAATGGCATTGAGACTGTTTTTTTCACATGTTATAAAATCTGAAAAAAGCATAAAAACCGCTGCGTGTATTTAACGCGCTTATTAATTAATAACACCCTGTTGTTTTTCAAAAAATAACAGTTAGCTTACTAAAAAACCCTGTTCAGACGGCCAAATTAATAAAGACAAAGCCTACGTTTAAAAACAAGGATAACGGGAGCAATTGTGAATCATAAATTCCTCGATTATTACAATCAGGAACTCACTTTTATGAAAGAGTCAGCGCGTGAGTTTGCTGAAAAACATCCCAAAATTGCCGGGCGTCTGGGGATGAGAGGCATCGAAACGGCCGATCCTTATGTTGAAAGACTGATTGAAGCATTTTGCTTTTTATCTGCACGTACGCATTTAAAACTGGATGCGGAGTTCCCAAAGTTTACGCAGCGGCTTCTGGACATCGTCTACCCTAATTATAATTCGCCCACGCCCTCCATCGGCGTGGTTCAACTTGCGCCTGACCTGAAAGAAGGAGAGCTAGGCCACGGCTATCTTGTTCCCAAAAACAGTGCGTTTTATACCCGCATATTGCCTGGCGAAAATACACGTTGCGAGTTTCGCAACGGTCAGGATGTTACGCTGTGGCCAATAGAAATCGTTGAGGCTCGCCTGACTTCCGTTCCGCCGGATATTCCCAATCTGGAAAAGTACCGTATTCCTTACGCCAGGCTGAAAGGCGCTCTGCGGATCAAATTGCGTGCGCAGGGGGAACGGGTATTCTCGCAGCTGACCGGCTTCGATCGGCTGCCGCTCTATATCGACGGCGATGAGCGCATTGTTTCCCATCTTTTTGAACTTTTGCATACCAGCAATGTGGCTATGCTGGTACGGGCCGGCAACAGTAAAGCGGAAGACGTGGTCATCGCCCAGCGCCCGCTGACTTTTGAAGGGCTGCATCCCGATCAGACGCTGCTGCCGCTCTCCTGGAACATGTTTCATGGACATAACCTGATCCATGAATATTTCGCCTGTCGTCAGCGCTTTTATTTTTTTACGCTGACCCAGCTGGCCGCCGGTTTGTCCCGCAACCACAGCAACGAGGCCGAGCTGATAGTGCTGCTGGATCGGCTTCCCCAGCAGCTGATTGGCCATGTTAACGCGTCAAAGTTTTTACCGTTTTGTACGCCAGTGATTAACCTGTTTCCCAAAGTGGTGGACAGGATCGAAGTCAACCGGGCGCTAAACGCTTTCCATGTGGTTCCCGACCGCAGCCGTCCCCTTGATTACGAGGTTTTTTCCGTGCATAAGGTGCGCGGCCAGCAGGCGGAAAGCAGCGAGGAAGTGGTGTTTCAACCGCTTTATCAAACGCGTCACTGCGACTATGGCAATTTCGGCCGTTACTTCTCGCTCAATCGCGAAGCCAGAGTAAAAAGCGAGAGCAAGAGAAAATATGACACCCGCACGCCTTATCCCGGAACAGAGGTCTTCGTCTCGCTGGTCGATCAGCAGGAAGCGCCCTATGCCGACCATATTCGCTATCTTACGGTCGAAGCGATGGTCACCAACCGGGATCTGCCACGCCTGATTGCCAGAAGCGGCAGCTTTGATTTAACCCTGTCCGACGCGGTTCCTGTTCTGGGCGCGGCCTTTGTCTGCCAGCCCAGCGCGCCACGCGAGCCTTTTGCGCTGGGGGAGTCGGCCTGGCGTTTGATCCGCCAGCTTAGCTTTAACTATCTGCCGCTCTCCGATCTGGAGCACGGGCCGGGCGGGGAATCGCTGCGCAATATGCTGCGCCTGTTTTTACACAACGCCGATCGCGAGTCCAATACTCAGGTAGATAGCCTGATCGGCTGTAAAACGTTTCCGGTTACCCGGCGTCTTCCCGGTGACGGCCTGTTGATTTACGGCAGAGGCGTGCGCTGCGTGCTGACGGTAGATGAAGAAGGCTTTTCCGGCGTCAGTCCTTACCTGTTCGGTCTGGTGATGGAGAATTACCTTTCTCGCCACGCCGCTATTAATGTGTTTACCGAAACGGAGCTGCACTCGATGCAGAGGGGCGTCATCGCCAGCTGGCAGGCCCGCCCCGGCAAACGAGGCTCGTTCTGATGCGCGCTTCCTCCGTCGATATGCTGGCCGCCTGGTTTAATAACGAGCGGCCCTGGGAAGCCGGTTTTATCAGTATCATGCGCGCAATTACGGCTAAAACGCCGACGCTGCCGGTGCCCGGTACAGCGGTGCTGCCTGGCCAGGAGACGTTCCGCATAGGCCAAAAAGCCTCTCTGATTTTTGCGCCGCGCGAGATCGCTTCTCTCGGCCTGGAGAATGGCCGCATCGGGATAAAACTCTTTGGCCCCGGCGTATGGGGCCCGCAGGGCGCGATGCCGCTGCATTTTTCCGAACTAGCGTACTCGCGGACGGAGGCCCAGGACAATACGCTGACCGACTTTCTCGATGTTTTTCATCATCGCGCCCTGTCGCTGTTTTATCGCGCCTGGTTTGTCGCGCAGGATACCGCCTCGCTGGACAGACCGAATGAGGAACAGTTCTCTTTTTATATTGCCAGTCTGGCAGGCATGGATCTGGCCGAGCTACACGATAAACCGCTGCCGACCCACGCCCGACTGGCGTCTTCTGCCCATTTGATCCGCGAGGCGCGCAATCCGGAAGGACTGGCGGGCGCCATCGAATATTACTTCCAGATAAAAGCCCGGCTGGAAGAGTTTGTGACCCAGTGGATCTTTCTGGATCCCGCCGATTGCTCCGTGCTGGGCAACGATGCGGCCATGCTGCTGGGCGATGGCGCAATATTAGGCAATACCGTGCGGGACAGGCAGCACAAATTCAAGCTGCTGCTCGGCCCCTTAACGCTGGATAACTATATGCGCTTCAGCCCGTGGGGATCGGATCTGCCCGTACTGCGGGAGTGGGTGCGCAATTTTACGGGGTTCGAATATGCCTGGGATGTCCAGCTGGTGCTGGCTGCCAGCGAGGTGCCACAGGCGACGCTGGACGGCAGTCATCAGCTTGGCTACGCCGTCTGGCTGGAGAGAAAAGAGGACGTTACGCCGGTTTACGGCATGAGCTTTGAGCCGGAGCGCTATCACCCGTAGCGCCCGGACGCGATATAAAGGACAACATCGTGACGGAAAGCAACAAGCATCATTACTATCAGGATCTGTTACAGCCGGTGCCCGGCGATCGGCCCTGTGGTGAAAACCTGGAATATGACGCCGCTTTTATTATGCTGCAGGCCAGGCTTCAGCCAAGGCTGGACGCGGAGTACGGCAGCTTCGTCGAGGCTGCCGAACCGGTGAACTGGGCGGAGATTGAGCGCGACTGTCAGGCGCTGCTGCAACGAAGCCGCGATATCCGGCTGGTGGTGGCGCTGATGCGCTGCCGTATCAGGCAAATCGGCATGGCGGCGCTGCATGAAGGGCTACTGATATTACGTGACTTACTGACCACTTTCCCCACGGATCTTTATCCGCAGCTGACGGAAGAAGGCGAGTTCGATCCGGTTATGCGGGCTAACGCCCTGTCCGAGCTGGATGATATCAACGGGCTGCTTGCCGATTTTCGTCAGCTGCCTCTGCCGAAAGCGGCAGGTCTGCAAATTGCCATAAAAGATTTTGAAAAAGCGCACGCCACGCCGCGTGAAGAGGGCGCGCTGCCCGAAGCGACGGCGGCGGCTTTGCTACTCGAATGGGAAGCCCGTCAGGATCAAACCCTCCTCTCACTGCAAAAAGCGCACGCCTGCCTGATGGAACTCCGCGCCATCCTGACAACCTCGCTGGGCGATGAAGCGCCGGATTTTGCGCGGTTAGGCGCCATTCTGCGGCTATTTATCAGTCAGGAAGCTACGGTTTCGCCGCTGTTGCCAGCCGTTTCTTTTGTCGCAGAAGAAACGGTAGAACAGCCGGTTCAGGCAGAAACGGCGGCAGAAAACGAAGCCGTCAGCGTCCCCCTGATTACGCCCCGCCAGACCGGTATTGCCAGCCGCGCCGATGCGCTGCTCAGGCTACAGGAGCTGCGGCTATGGTTTACCCGAATGGAACCCGGCAGCCCGGCTATCCTGCTGCTTCAGTATGCGGAGAAGACGGTGGGAAAAAGCTTTTCTCAGCTGGTAAAAATGCTGCCGCCGGAAATTATCGACAGGCTCGATAGCGACAAAGAATAGCGTAGCCTGCCGATTGCGGCAGCCAGCCGCGCCCGGCAACTCTGGCAGCACTGTTCGATCAAGGGATTTATCAACGTCAAATCACAAGGCGGCTCTATGGAAAGGAAACCAGCCATTTTTATCAGCATCGCCAGCTATCGCGATCCGGAACTGATCCCGACGCTCCGGGATTTAATTGAGAAGGCCTCCGGATGCTACAGGCTTGCCGTGGCCGTCTGCTGGCAGGATGAGGGCGACCGCCAGCGCTTTCAGCAGGCCGGCATGACGCTCTGCGCGGCAGAATCAACAGCAGAGTATGACCTCCTGACCTGGCGTTATCTGGAGACGGAAATCCGGATGATTTCCCTGCACTATTTCTTCAGTAAAGGCGCCTGCTGGGCCAGAAACCAGTGTGAAACGCTTTACCGCGAGGAAGAGTATGTGCTGCAAATCGATTCCCACTGCCGCTTTGTAGAGGGCTGGGACAGAGAAATGGTTGCCATGCTGGAAGCGCTGAAGGTGCAAAGTGAAAAGCCGGCGCTCTCCTCTTATCCGCCGGGCTATGTACCCGGCAAAGAAGAGGAAAAAACCCAGGCGATATTTCGCCTGGTTTTCAGAGGCTTTTCCAGTGAAAAAATAGTGCAGCTCACTTCGGTTGATTTTCAACAAGCGGCGCCAGTCAGAGGGAGTTATCTGGCGGGCGGCTTTATTTTCGCCGAAGGCCGTTTCGTAAAGGAGGTGCCGAACGATCCGCAAATCTTCTTCGAGGGCGAAGAGATAGCGATGGCGGCCCGGGCCTTTACCCACGGTTATGACGTCTGGCATCCGCATAAAATAGTGCTGTGGCATTTTTACGGCAGGGAAGAGGCCAGTCGAATTTGGGGCGATCATGATGACGAGGCGAAAAAATCCGGTTCCGTAGACCGTGCCTGGCACGAAAGAGACAGCCTGTCGAAAAAAAGAGTCAGAACCCTGCTGGGTATGGAGCAGGCTGAACCGGCCGACATGGGTCGCTATGGGCTGGGCAGCAGGCGCACGCTGGCTGAGTTCGAGGCCGCGCTGGGCATCTCCTTTACCAAATTTGCCGTGCTGCCAGAAGTGCTGGGAACGGAACGTGTCGCCTGGTTTCCACCGCCCTATGGCAACTGGCGGGAAAGATTAAGCAGCCATCAGCAAAAAACTATTGGGTTGACGCAGGAAGAGTTTACCTCGCCGCTGGCTGATATCACCTGCCTGCATATTGGTGTTTATAGCAACGCCAACGATCTGCTTTATAAAAAAATCCTGTCGGGAGAGGAAATAAATGAATGCCTGGCCGGGCATGACGGCGGAGAAATCGCAATCGATCTGGACGTGACATTTCCGATCATGTTCACGCCCGCCGCGATACGTTTTAGCGCTTATGACGATAGCGACGGGTGGAGTAAGGTTGTGGAGAAAGCCTGGTGAAAAGCACAACGCTCTACCATCGCCTGATCTGCATTGATGCCCTGCTCTCTTTTGACGGCATTATTCCTTCCCTGCCGGAATTGCAGTTAATGCTGATCGCGCTTATTGAGCGGTTCAGCAAAGCGCTGATTGCTGAAGGTGAATGCGAACAACTTAGCGATGAGCTGTGCCACGCGCTCTGCTGCTATCTGGATCGGCGAGTCGCGTTACGCCTTCGCGCCGACAATATTGCCTGGGACCGCTATGCGCTGACGCACTATTTTTACGGCTATACGGACGGCCCAATGACGTTGGGCGACAGGCTTGAACCGCTGCTGGCCGACGGCCAGGGCCAGATCTTCACCTACGCCCAGAAATTGTTTCTTGTTTCGGCCTTTACCGGCAGGAACAGTGCTCCCCTGCTGTCACTGTCTGTCACTCAGCCAGCCGCCGCCTGCCAGACAGAAACAGAGGAGGCGGCTCCGGACACCATGCCGCCACGATGGCCGGCATATTTTATGCTGCCGTTGCAACTCATTCTGCTGAGCCTGCTGCTGATCGTGCTCTGGCTGTTTTGTTCTGCCTGGCTGGAGGCGCTTTAACCATGCCAGCTTCGTTGTTAAAAAATCAGCCCGCTGCCGCCGCGCCCGCCATCCTTATTATCGGCCCCTATGCCGCAAAATGGTTTTCTGAACGGCAGCCGGAACAGGAAGACGAGCCGATAAGTTGGATCGTGGTACCGGAAGCGGAAGCGCTGCCGGAAATAGTAAAGCGGATGAGAAAGAAGAAGCATCGCCTCTATGCTTTTTTCCCCTTTTTCCCGGACGGCGAGGAAACCGACGCTCAGGCGCTGGCGAAAATCGCAGCATGGCGCTTATATGAGCAGGAGGCGCTGCCGTGCGTGCTGGGTCTCTATGCCCGTCTGAGCCATGAAAGCCAGGCCGGACAGGCAAAATGGTCCGGTAAGTTTGACCTCCGCAAGGTCGGTGAAACCACCCTCGCGCGCGAGCTGGCAAAACTACTCGCCGTCTCTGAGCCGCTCAGCTGCCACTCAATCTACCGTTACGCCATGACGGACGCGCTGCGCCTGTGGTTGGAAAGTTCGGGGATAGCCAAAGCGCTACAGGCGCTGTTCTCCGGTTCTTCGCTACGGTTAAGCGCCGTTCTGCTGGCCGATAATGGCAACGGCTTTACCCGTCATGGCGCCTGGGCGCAGTGGCTACAGCAGAAATTCGGGCTCTGTCCGGGTCTTTCTCCGGGCGTTATGCTGCCCAGCTTACCTGACGTCATCGACCCGGGCGTGCCTTATCAGCCCGACAGGCAACGCTCGGGGTTTTCATGGCGCTGGCTGCCGGTTTGCGCTGCGCTGCTGCTGGCGATGCTGCTGATCGGCTCCACCTGGTTTGAGGCTAAAAATATCGCTGCGGCGACCCGTACGCTGGCCGATTTCCGGCAAACGGAAGAGACACAGCTGCAGAAAAAAAGAGCGGTTTATCAACGACTGCGCGACCAGAAACAGCAGCTGCTGTACTGCCGCGACGCCTGGTTTAGTCGGCTATGGCGATTTTCGCGCTGTGGGGAAATGGCGGCGCGCGTCAGTGACGCCCTGCAAAATTACAATCCGTCGCCGGTTTTTATGGCGTCAGGCTCCGTCGCGCTGTTTGCCAGAGGAAGCGCCACGCTCGGGCCTGACAGCAGTAAAAATCTGGCCTGGCTGCTGCCGTTAATGCAAAACAATGCCCAAACAACTTTTGCCATCGTTGGGCATTCCGACAATACCGGCAGCCCGGAAGCCAACTACCAGCTCTCGATACGCAGGGCGAAGGCGGTTCGTGACTGGCTGGTCAGCCATGCCAACGTCCCGCCGGACAAACTTGTGATTAAAGGGATGGGCGACAGCCTGCCCGTTGCCAGTAATCAGACCGGAGAAGGCCGGGAAAGAAACAGGCGTGTGGAAATCATCCCATTGGCGGATGCAACAAATAAAACAGGTGAACCATGAGTAAAAAAAAGAGCTACATCATGTACGAAGGCACTTTTCTGACCGAGGCGCCCTTTTATGATCAGAGCATTAACGTCCTGCGTTTTCGCGATCCGGAAGCGAACGAATATACCATCCTGATTAATCGATCATTTAAAAATGAGGGGCAAACGCTGGAAGAATTTTGCGAAACGCAAACTAATTTTATGGCCAACAGCCTGCCCGGCTATAAAAGCGAGGGCAAAATGCTGAAGAATGAAATCGGCCCGGCTAAGTTGCCGGTGATCCAGACGGCCAACTCTTTTCTGGAGAATGGACAGCCGGTTAAGCAGGTGCAGTCTACCGTCGAGCTTCCCTGGCATCCGGTAATCAATCCTGCCAGGCTAAATCTGATTGTATTTACGCTGGCTTCCTCAGCGGAATTTAATGACTTCCAGCGTAAGCATTATGTGCAAATCATCAACAGCTTTAATCCTGAAACCGTGTCGATAGTCGACAGTTAAGCTACCGCTTTATATGGCCCGCTTAAAGGCGGGCCGTAAGATAATGTTACAGGCAGAGCGTATTACCTTTTTTATTACCATATTTCGCTACAAAAGAGGCATATTTGTAAAATTCGACCCGGTTAAGCATCCCCATTTTTCTGATGGCGTTGCGGCAATGCGTACTGACGGTTTTTTTTGAACGCCCTAACATCCTGGATATATTTTCCGTATCGTAGCCCTGGCCAACCATCAGCATAACCTTGCTTTCTGTAGAAGAGAGCTGCATAAAGTCTTTTAGCCCGGTTAACTTATAATTTTCACGGCTGGCAAAGCTGGCCGCGTTAGTAGTGGCTATCAGCATGATTTTTCTAATCTTTCCGGTAATTTGCGGTATATTATCTCCACGACAGATAAAGGGAATGTGTAGCGCTGACAGGTGAGGTTCCGCCTGGCCCTTGCCGGCAATCGTTTCGCGCTTATAGAAAAAAACGCTGATCATAATGTCTCTGAACACAATATCGGCTTCTTTCGTTACCGGGCTACTTGTTTCTGAAACCACTTCAAATAACCCATCCCTGAGGGTTTTCCCTGCACTTGTAATCAGCGATTCAACGCCTTTCCGGTAATATACGTTATCGCTGGAAACGATTATCTTTAGCATAATATTTCATCCTGAATATAAATTACGCAATGAGTTTCTGTTTTATGCAGTCGCGCAGGTTTTTCACAACATTAATATGCTGTGACGGCGGAGATAAACGCCGGTATCGATTTTAAAGGCACAGGAAAAGTAAAAGACGGTTTACCCGCCGATGCCGTGCGCCCATCCTTACGCAAGCTTTTTCCACCTTAAAAAGTGAGTGAAATATGAACAACCCTAAAATAATAATCGATAGCAATGGCTAAAATAGCCTATAAGATCCTGATACTTTCCACTCCGGCGGTAAAACCGGGAAGAAATAACTTGCCGAAACACATCCTTTTCTATTCCGACAGACCTGCATGGATTACGTTATCTTATTGATCCCATAATAAACAGATATAGCAGTATTTTATACAAAAATAATCCGATACCGTGAATAACAAATATTCCTCAAGGAACAGGCTCAACCTTTCTGTGTGCCTTTTATGCCGTATTACTGAAGGTTACCAACAAGTCGCTATTTTATCAAAATTCAGATCGGGCACAACAAATACGGACGGCATTTGCCTGGCGGTAAAATACCTGATGGCATATTGGCATCAAATACAGGCGAAAAAACCGTCCTTACAGGCCTGCCGCTTATCACAAAAATTTTCTACCCATCTGATAATGTTCCCGCTTTACGCAAAATAATATGATGCAGAAAATCTGTAGGCATCATTAATTATTGTTGATGGGCCGTTATCCAGCAGCATATTCCAGGCTCCTGCGGATAGCACTCGCTATATAATTTATCATATAACGATATGCTATCTTTCGCGTGAACTTTACAGGCATCTGCATTCAGGCAGCCCGAAGGCTGCTTTTCGATCGGCAAGGTATAAAATGACAATAGCCTCACCGCCGCGCATGATGAAGCGCGCGCTTTACGTACTGATTTTGACAGGTATTCAGGCTCAGGCCGCTACCCAGGAAGAAACCCTCACTGTAGCCGCCGCGCCGGATAGCGAAGCGGCTGCGCCCGACAGGCAGGTCACGCTGGGTAACCTGGGCAAGCAGGAAATCCGCAATACGCCCTGGTCCGTGCAGCAAGTCTCCCCAACGCTGATGAAGCACCAGCAGTTAAAAAGTATCACGGATATCTATCGCTATATGCCTTCCGTGCAGGGTGACGGCGCCCGCCCGCAAACGCGTGGAATGCAGGGCAGCGTGGTACAGAACTCTATGATTGACGGCCTGAATGTCGTCTCGACTACCGATTACGCTGCCGAGCAGTTTGACCATCTGGAAGTGCTGAACGGTTTGGGTGGATCGCTTTACGGGCCGGCAAATCCGGCCGGGCTGTTTAACTTTGTGGCGAAGCGCCCCACCGATATCGCACAGCACAGCCTTACTTTTGGCGCTGGCACCGGCCTCAGCCGCCTGGTTTCCGGCGACTTCAGCGGCCCGCTGGACGACAATGACCGCCTGCGCTATCGCGCTAATTTTCTGGATGATGAGGGTGACGGCTTTGCACACGGCAGTAAAAAGCGCCGTCAGCTGTTCAGCCTGGGGCTGGACGCAACGCTAACCGATCGCACGACGTTAGAAAGCAATTTCAGTTATTACCACTATTATGAAAAAGGGCTGCCGGGCAAATTTGCGCTGGGCAATGGCCTCTCTTTCCCCGCCGCGCCGGATCCCAAAAAGACGTATCTCGGACAATACTATGCCGGTAGCGATAACCATACGCTGACCGCCAGCGTACATCTGAAGCACGATTTTGACGGGAACTGGCAGGGCGAACTGGGCGTGCTGCGGCAGATTGCCGATCGTGAATCCACGGCGGTCACGAATACTTTTACCGACCGCGCCGGTCATTATAAAACCACCACCTCCTCTTCTACAGCCAGCCGCTTTACCATTAACAGCTATATGGCGAACCTGAACGGCGAGCTGGAAACGGGCTGGCTGCATCATCAGCTTTCCACCGGCCTGCGCGGCTTTGTCTGGAAAAATTATAATCCGCTGAACGGCACCACCAGCACGCTGGGTAGCGCCTCGCTCGACGAGCCGCAATCCTTTGCCGAACCGGACTACCCGGATTTCACCCATCGCTACCACTCGGCTACCGCCACGCAGCAGGCCTTTTTGCTTAGCGATACGCTGACCTTCTCACCGCAGTGGAGCCTGCTGCTGGCCGGTAGCGAAAGCTTCCTGACTTCCGCTAACTATGCAAAAACCGGCAGCCGCAGCAGCCATTCAGATAACAGCGGCTTTAGCGGTTCGGCCAGCCTGATGTTCAAGCCTGTCGAACCGCTGACGCTCTATATGAGCTGGGCAGACAGCCTGCAACAGGGCGATACCGCGCCGAGCGGCTCCACGAACGCGGGCAGCATCCTGGCGCCTTATCGCAGCAAACAGCTGGAAGTGGGCAGCAAGCTGGCGATTGATAAGCTGTTGCTGACCGCCGCGCTGTTCCGGATTGACCGCCCTTTCGCTTATGCCACCGCCAGCGGCGACTATGCCGTGGACGGCAGCCAGCGCAACCGGGGGCT
The DNA here is from genome assembly GCF_043420595.1 of Erwinia plantamica. NCBI lineage: Bacteria > Pseudomonadati > Pseudomonadota > Gammaproteobacteria > Enterobacterales > Erwiniaceae > Erwinia > Erwinia plantamica. Next base: position 90,105 of record NZ_JBGCUC010000015.1, on the reverse strand, counting down.
GGAGCTGATGGCCGACGGCGACGTTACCGACAGGCTGCATCTGTATGGCGGCATGACATGGCTCGATCCACGCCTGCGCGATACTGCCAGTCCCGCCACGACCGGCAGGCAGATAGTGGGCCTGGCTCGCTATACGGCCAGCCTGTTCGCCGCTTACGATTTACCTTTTTTACGCAATACGGATATTCATGGCGGCATGCACTACGTAGGACGCCGCAGTACCGATAACGCCAACGACAGCTGGACAGGAAGCTATACGACTTTCGATATCGGCAGCAGCTACACAACGCGGCTCTTCAATACGGAAACCACTTTTCGCCTGGATGTCACCAACCTGACTAATCGCCATTACTGGACGAATATCGTGCCCGGCGGCCTGAACGGCTACAGCGGCGCGGGCTATGCCAGCGCCCAGCTCGGCGAACCGCGCATGGCGCAGCTTTCTCTACAGCTGAGGTTCTGATGATAAAACCCCTGATTACGCCGCTGCTGGCGGCTCTCTTCCTGCTTTTTGCTACACCTGGCTTTGCCCGGAGCGTTATTGACGACGCCGGCAACAAGGTCGAGGTACCGCAGCAGGCCCGACGGATCGCCGACGGCTGGTATGCGCATCATTCGCTGTTGATGACCCTGGGCGCGGGCGACCGCATCGTGGCGACCGTTAATCACGCCAGCGATCGCCCCTGGATGTTTAAAATAGCGCCGTCGCTGCATCAGGCGCTGTCGGTTCATGGCCGCACGTTTAACAGCGAGGCGCTGCTGGCCGCAAAGGTCGATACAGTATTTGTAGCGGCAGAAGATGCGGATGCTGACGCTTACCGGCGGGCCGGGCTGCCGACGCTGGTCATGCACTTTGACGATTTTCCCTCTATGCAGCGCTCGCTGCTGACGACGGCCGGGGTGGTCGGCACGGCGCAGGCGCGACGGCGAGCACAAGCCTATAACGCCTGGCTCGATGCCCGGATTGCCGCTATACAGGCGAAAACCGCAGGGCTAAGCAATAGCCAGCGGCCTGGCGTTTTACATATTCAGTCCCTGCATCCGCTGAAGGTTGACGGACGCAACACGTTGATCGACACCTGGATCCGCCTGGCTGGCGGCCGCAATGTGGCGGCGGAAGTAAACGGCAATATGAAAGAAACCTCGCCGGAAAACGTGCTTTTCTGGCAGCCGGATATCATCATTATCGGCGCGGGAGCCGGAAAGCTGGCCGATTCAGACTATGCGGCGCTGTTTGCCAATCTGCAGGCGGTAAAACGCCATCAGGTCTGGCAAAATCCGGCGGGCGTGTTTCCCTGGGATCGCTACGGCACGGAAGCCGGGCTGCAAATTCAGTGGGCGGCAAAACTTCTGCATCCCGAGCTTTTCCCGCAGCTTGATATGGTCAAGGCGACGCAGGATTTTTACCGCCGCTTTTTCGATTACGCGCTAACGGTGGACCAGGCGCAGCGCATATTGCACGCGCAGGGGCCGGCATAAGCGCGGCCGTTACGGCCTGTCGGGCACGTTCCAGCTACAGTCGATTTCATCGTCGTGGCTGGAACAGTCTGCAACCGGATTATGTTGCTGAGCATGACGGTTCCCCATGCAGCCACACAGCAGTAAAAAACAGACCAGAACGCTATATTTTTTCATATTATCTTCAGAGAAAATTGCCTGAAGAAAGAATAAAAACGATAGCGTCAACGTAATGATAACGCGCCGAATAATAGCCAAAAATTAATAGTAAACTTACAACTTTGAAGGAAATAATATTATTAATATGACGCGAATAGCTATTAATTTAATCCACTATTAACACCTGAAACCTTCCCGTTAATTATTATTTATTTCGCAAGCAACACGCTATCGTTTCGGTTTGGTTGATGCCGATAAATTTATGCTTTTTTCCGTATGGCGGATCCCCCTGAGCGGCGGGGCTAAGCCAGTCAGCTAACCATGTGGCAAATAGCGGGTCAGGTTATCGCTTTTCTGACTCACCGGGAGGCACCCGGCGTCATGCGGACGCGTTCGCAGCGCAGGCTGGAAGCCTGCGCTGTGCTGTCATCAGAGCTTGTTCAGATCGTCAATCAGCGTACGGTTAAACATAGCGGGATCTTCCATCTGCGGCGCATGTCCCATTCCTGTGAATTCAATCAGCCTGGCATGGGGGATCAGTTTCGCCGCCTCTTTGCCCAGCTCGTTATAGTGCCCTATTTTCGCTTTTACCTCCGGCGGCGCGATATCGCTGCCGATAGCGGTGGTGTCTGCCGTGCCAATCAGCAGCGTCGTCGGCACCGTCAGGTTGCCAAATTCATAATAAACCGGCTGGGTAAATATCATGTCGTAGAGCAGCGCGGAATTCCAGGCAACCAGCTTGTGGCCCGGCCCGTTATTCAGCCCCGCCAGCATAGTGACCCAGCGATCGTATTCCGGCTTCCACTGGCCGCTGTAATAGGTTTTCTGCTCATACGCCTTGATGCTTTCCGCGCTGGTTTTCAGCTCTCGCTGATACCAGTCGTCCACGCTGCGCCAGGGCACGCCCTTCGCCTTCCAGTCTTCCAGCCCGATCGGGTTGACCAACGCCAGCTTTTCTACCTGCTGTGGGTACATTAACGCATAGCGTGTAGCCAGCATCCCGCCGGTTGAATGGCCGACCAGCGTGATCTTATCAATATGCAGGCTGGCGAGCAGCTGATGCGTGTTTAACGCCAGCTGCTGGAAACTGTATTGATAGTAAGCAGGCTTGGTTGAGGTGCAAAAGCCGATCTGATCCGGCGCAATTACCCGATAGCCCGCATGACGCAGCGCCTCTATGGCATCCTGCCAGGTCACGCCGCAGAAGTTTTTGCCGTGCATCAGCACTACCGTCCGCCCGTTCGCTTTCCCTGCCGGTCGCGCGTCAATGTAGCCCATAGAAAGCGGCTGCTGTTGTGATGAAAAATCAAACTTTTCAATTGGATAAGGGAAATCGAAGCCCTGTAGCTCTACGCCATACTGCGGCGTATTGTCGGCAGCCACTGCGCTAAAGGTCAGCAGCGCGGCTGCGAGCAGCCCTGTTTTAGCCTTTTTTAACACCTTAACTCTCCTCATTAACGTTCAAAGCGAAACGATGACTTCTGAGCTTAGCGGTTAATCGTCCCGATAAGGCGTGCAGCCCTTGCTGTACAACGCCACAGCGCTTAGCAAAAAGAGCTACGCCTGTGGCGAATTCTCCACGGGTGAGTAAAGTTAATTTGTTACCATGTGTTCAAAGGGAAAACAAATGTTAAACAATGCGGGTTGGCTGGTGTCACTGCTGTGGCTAAGCCTCTGTTGCCGACTGGAGCCGGAAGCGCCAGCACGGTCGAGCTTCTTTATGAGCGCGTGACAGGTTTTGTAAATATTTGCCTGTGGAAATAAGTGGTTAAGCCGTTTCCACAGGCAAGTCAGCTTTAGCCAGCGTGGGTGTCAGCAGTAAAATCAATCACCATACGGCCTTTGATTTTCCCTTCCAGCATTTCGTCGAAAATTTCATTAATCTCCTCAAGAGAACGTTTGGTGACTTTCGGCACCACTTTTCCCTCGGCCGCGAACTGAAAAGCCTCAGCCAGATCTTCACGCGTGCCCACCAGCGAGCCGACCACCTGAATACCGTCCAGAACGAGACGTGGGATATTCAGACTCATCGACTCCGGCGGCAGGCCAACGGCCACGATACGGCCACCGGCACGCATGGCGTCTACCGCCGAATTAAATGCCGCTTTGGCTACTGCCGTTACCACTGCCGCATGCGCGCCGCCCGTTTTTTCCTGAATGATCTTCGCCGCATCCTCCTTCAGCGAGTTGATAACTAAGTCGGCGCCCATTTCTTTGGCGAAAGCCAGCTGCGCATCGTTTACGTCCACGGCGATGACTTTGGCATTAAAAACATTTTTGGCATATTGCAGCGCCAGATTGCCCAGTCCGCCCAGGCCGTAAATTGCCAGCCACTTGCCTGGCTGAATGCCAGAAACCTTTACCGCTTTATAGGTGGTGACGCCCGCGCAGGTTACGCTGCTGGCCGCTGCCGGATCCAGCCCGTCCGGCACTTTCACCGCGTAGTCCGCTACCACGATACACTCTTCCGCCATGCCGCCGTCGGCGGTAAAACCGGCATTTAATACGTTGCGGCACAGGGTTTCATTGCCCGTCGTGCAGTATTCGCAGTGGCCGCAGCCTTTATAAAACCACGCCACGCTGGCCCTGTCGCCCACCTTCAATGAGGTCACGCCAGGCCCGACCTCGCTGACGACGCCGACGCCTTCATGGCCGAGCACCACGCCGGTACGATCGCCAAAATCCCCATTTTTAACGTGCAGATCCGTGTGGCAGACACCGCAGCATTCCATTTTTAACAGCGCTTCGCCATGCGCCAGCGCGCGCAGCTTTTTCTCAACGATATCGACAGTATGATTCTTGTTGACCACGGCAGCTTTCATTGTGCTTTCCTCTTCGGTTGGGTTTTTAACTATATAAACATTTTCACCGCTGACTTTGATTTAACGCCATAAAATCAACCACAGATCGCAACAAATCTTGCCTGGCAAAGCCTGAATGGCTAATTCAATAAAATTGAAACGCCATTTTATTAAATTAGTGAAGCCGCCCGCCGCTATCTTCTTTTCTTCGCCACCGCCTTATATCGGCTGGCAAAATCGCAAAGGTTTTCTGGACGTCATAACTCTAACGTACTTCCTCTCCCGACATACAGCCGGGCTGTGCATGTTGGTTACTCAGGATGAACATTATGACAATACGTAAACCAGGAACGCTTAATTATCTCGCCTATGGATCAGGGGATTTTCTGGGTGCCGGTACGATGGCATTAACATCTGCCTGGCTGCTTTACTTTTACACCACCTTCTGCGGCCTCAGCCCTATTGAAGCCACCTCTATTTTCGCCATGGCGCGCATTGTGGATGGCGTGGTCAGCCCGCTAATGGGCTACTTAACCGACCACTTCGGCTCTACCCGACTCGGCAAACGCTTCGGCCGCCGTAAATTCTTTATCCTTCTGGGCATTCCCCTTGTGTTCAGCTACAGCCTGATGTGGGTCGGCGACATGACCTACGTCTACTACCTGCTGACCTACCTCTTTTTTGAAGTGGTCTACACCTCGATTCTGGTGCCTTATGAAACCCTGGTGCCGGAGATGACCGACGACTTTAAAGAGAAAACCAAATTCTCCGGCGCACGCATCGCGCTGGCGCAGCTTTCCGCTATTCTGGCCGCTTTCCTGCCGGGTATCCTGCTGGCTTATTTCGGCAAGGATAATCCGCTCTCTTTCTTCTATTCCAGCCTGGTCTTTTCCGTGCTGTGCGCCATCGTGCTGACGCTGGTTTATCGCTATACCTGGGAGCGCCCGGCCGAGAAAAAATCCGCCGCCGCGCTGGCAGCCGAGCAGCAGAAGCTGACGCTGGGGCAAAGCCTTGGCCGCCTGAAAACCGAGCTGTTATCTACGCTGCGCATCCGTATCTTCCGTCAGCATCTGGGCATGTATCTGGGCGGCTATATCGCGCAGGACGTTTTTAACGCCGTGTTTACCTACTACGTGGTATTTGTGCTGATGCAGCAGGCCACCGTGGCTTCCAACCTGATGGGCACGATGGCGATCCTCCAGTTTGTTGCCGTGATCGGCATGATCCCGCTCTGTATCCGTATTGGGCCGGCGCCCGCCTACCGCATCGTGGTGGCGCTGTTTGCGCTCAGTACGCTTTCCTACGGCGTGCTTTATTACAGCGGCATGAGCGATGTCTTCTCGCTGCTGCTGCTGATCTCCGCTATCGCTGGCCTGGGCCGCGGCGGCATTAACTACGTGCCGTGGAATATCTATACCTACATTGCGGACGTGGACGAGGTGATTACCGGTCAGCGTCGCGAAGGCATTTTCGCCGGGATCATGACCCTGACGCGTAAGGCTTCGCAGGCTGGTGCCGTCATGCTGGTCGGCATCCTGATGCAGCTTTCCGGTTTTGTGGCGGGCAGCACCGAGCAGGCCGAAAACGTCAGTCATGCGATCCTGATGATCATGTGCGGCGGCACGATCCTGGTCCTGTGCATGGGCTTCCTGATCTCCCTGCGCTTCAAGCTGAATTTGACCACGCACAAAATCCTGCGTGACGAAACCGAGAAAATGCGCATAGCGGGCGGCGTCGTCCCTGACAGCATCACGCCGCAGGCTCGCGCTACCGTCGAGATGCTGGCCGGAATGCCTTACGAATCGCTGTGGGGCAATAACAACATTGGTTACCTGAATCGGCACAAGCCAGCGGCCGGCACTCTGCCCGCTCAGACCACAAAAGCGGCGCCCGGCGACAATTTAACGCATTCATAGTCAACTTAAGATCCACGAGGACAGAGCAATTATGGTCGTATACCCAGTAAAACACAGCCCACTCCTGCGCCAGCCGGAAAGGTTTATCTCCAGCCAGGAGCTGCATCAGCTGATCAACAAACTGGTGGACAATTTGGTGAATATTACCGACGAAACCGGCGAGTTTTTACTGAGGCTTGACGATGGCCGGGTGATTGACACCAAAGGCTGGGCAGGATGGGAATGGACGCACGGCATCGGCCTGTACGGCATTCATCAGTATTACCGCCAAACCGGGGACGACCGGCTGCGAGCCATCATTGATAACTGGTTCAACGACCGTTTTGCTGAAGGTTCCACCACCCGTAACGTGAACACGGTTTGCCCGTTTCTGACGCTGGCATACCGCTATGAGGAAACCCGCGATCCACGCTGGCTGCCCTACCTGGAAAGCTGGGCAGACTGGATTATGCATGATATGCCGCGTACCGATATGAGGGGTTTGCAGCATATCACGCTGGCGGAAGAGAACCATCAGCAGCTGTGGGACGACACGCTGATGATGACCGTGCTGCCGCTGGCAAAAATCGGCAAGCTGCTGAACCGCGCGGACTATATCGAAGAAGCCAAGTATCAGTTTATGTTGCATATCCAGCATCTGATGGATAAGGAAACCGGGCTGTGGTTCCACGGCTGGACGTTCGATGGTCACCATAATTTTGCTAACGCTCGCTGGGCGCGCGGCAACAGCTGGCTGACCATCGTTATTCCGGAATTCGTTGAGCTGCTTGAGCTGCCGGAAGGTGATGCGACCCGGCGCTATCTGCAACAGGTGCTTTCCCGCCAGCTGGAGGCGCTGGAAAAATGTCAGGACGAAAGCGGCCTGTGGCATACGTTGCTGGACGATCCCAACTCCTATCTTGAAGCCTCCGCAACGGCTGGCTTCGCCTTCGGCATGTTAAAAGCCGCGCGTCGCCGCTGTGCCGATCCCCGCTATATAGCGGTGGCGGAAAAGGCGATTAAAGGATTGATCTCCCGCATCAATAAGGACGGGGAGCTGACACAGGTTTCCTTTGGCACCGGCATGGGTAAAGACCTCGATTTCTACCGCCAGATACCGCTGACCTCCATGCCTTATGGCCAGGCGATGGCGATCCTGTGTCTGGTGGAATACCTGCACGTCTATCTATAAATAAGGAAACTGCATGATTCTTGACGATTTTTCTCTACAGGGAAAGGTGGCTGTGGTCACCGGTTGTAATACCGGCTTAGGGAAAAGTATGGCAGTGGCTCTGGCACAGGCGGGCTGTGACATCGTGGCGATTAATCGCCGCGATCCCGCCGATACCGCGGCGGAAGTCGGCGCAACGGGAAGACGCTTTCTCAGCTTGCAAGCCGATCTCGGCCGTCAGGATCGGCTGTCATCACTGTTGGAACGTGCGGTAGAAGAGATGGGGCATATCGATATCCTGGTCAACAACGCGGGTTTGATCCGCCGCGAAGACGCGCTGAACTTTAGCGAACAGGATTGGGATGACGTGATGAACGTCAATATCAAGACGCTGTTCTTTTTATCGCAGCTGGCCGCCCGTCAGTTCATTAAGCAAGGGAGCGGCGGCAAGATTATCAATATTGCCTCGATGCTCTCTTTCCAGGGTGGCGTACGCGTGCCTTCCTATACCGCGTCGAAAAGCGCGGTGATGGGGCTGACGCGTCAGCTAGCCAACGAGTGGGCGAAATACGGCATCAACGTTAACGCGCTGGCGCCGGGTTATATGGTCACTAACAACACGGAGCAGCTACGCAGCGATGAAGAGCGCAGTGCGGAAATTCTGGCGCGTATCCCGGCTGGCCGCTGGGGTACGCCGCAGGATTTAATGGGTCCGGTGATTTTTCTGGCATCAAAAGCCGCTGACTACATCAACGGCTATACCCTTGCGGTAGATGGCGGCTGGCTGGCGCGCTGATGCGCCATCGGCCTCTCAATGACTGAATACTGGAGAACAAAGATGAATATTGCACTGATGATGGAAAACAGCCAGGCGGCGAAAAACGCCGTGGTGCTGGAGCAGTTACAGGCCGTAGCGGCGCAGAATAAAGACGCGGTGTTTAACGTCGGCATGAGCGACGAGAACGATCATCATCTGACCTATATCCACTTAGGCATTATGGCCAGCATTCTGCTGAACGCAAAGGCGGTAGATTTCGTGGTCACCGGCTGCGGCACCGGTCAGGGCGCGCTGATGTCGTTAAATATCCATCCTGGCGTGGTTTGCGGCTACTGCCTCGATCCGGCGGATGCGTTTCTGTTTGCGCAAATCAATAACGGCAACGCGCTGTCGCTGGCCTTTGCCAAAGGCTTTGGCTGGGGCGCCGAGCTGAACGTGCGCTATATGTTTGAAAAGGCCTTTACCGGCCGCCGGGGCGAAGGCTATCCCGTCGAGCGTAAAGAGCCACAGGTACGCAACGCCGGTATCCTCAATCAGGTAAAAAGCGCGGTAATCAAAGATAACTATCTGGATACGCTGCGCGCAATTGACCCGGAACTGGTGAAAACCGCCGTCGGCGGCGAACGCTTCCAGAAATGCCTGTTTGAACAGGGCAAAGATGCAGAAATCATTGCCTGGGTTAAGCAGCTATTACAGAAATAAAAACGTTGGTGGTCGGCTTCGGCTGACCATCTTTTTTTACCCGCCCGGCTCCTGTCGTTTGCAATGCTCTGCTTATCCACACGGCGCATTTTCGCTATAAAAACCCTGCCTTTATCTCATCTTATTAAAAAAACACCCGGATAATATAAATCATGTTATTCATCTTTATTAATGCCGTTAATAATAAATAAACAATTAACGCAGTGCTTACAATAAAGAATGCTTATTGACGTGATCTATATCAACCCTCTGGCATAGCCTTTTCCCATCGCTGCGAACGTTTAATATGCGTTTATTAGCTTCTGGTATTTTAGCTTTATTAAAAACACAGATACTACGGAGATAATTAATGAAGGCTGGATTAATTGGTTTGATGATTGCCGGCGTGCTTACCAGCTCGGCGGCTTTTGCTCAGGAGAGTACTTCCTGCGTTAAAATGACCGAGCAGGAAGTTGCCTCTATGTTCGATCGCTGGAACGATTCGCTAAAAACAGGCGATGCCAACACCGTTTCGCAGAACTATCTGTCAGATGCCGTGCTGCTGCCAACGCTGTCGAACAAAGCTCGCCTGACGGACGAAGAGCGCGTTGATTATTTTAAAAAATTCCTGGCGAAGAAGCCGGTTGGCCATATCGACAGCCGTACCGTTCGCATCGGCTGTAATAAAGCTATCGATACCGGCACCTATACCTTTACCTTTGGCGATGGTTCTAAAGCCGCCGCGCGTTATACCTTTACCTATGCATGGGACGGACAGAAATGGCTTATTTCAAGCCATCATTCCTCCGCCATGCCCGAAGGTTAAGATTGCTGTCTCCACGGTTGAGATCGTGGAGACTTTTGCACCTCCTTCTTATTCCTCCCGCTAAAACTATTCAGGCGCCATAAAACACCGTTCCCGGTGATGGTTACTAAAATCGCCTTTCTGACCATGTAGAAGACGCTGCACTACCAGCCAGCTTTCCTGCCCGGGACTGGTGATAGCGGGCGACGATCGCGTCAATCCGCCGCCGCAGGGCATTGCGCTGTTTGATATCGTGGCGGCGGCAGAGAAAAAGCTGCATGTAGAAGCGGAGGCAAAACGTTACGCTCGCTACAGCGGCCCGCGCTTCGATCACCTCATCGCGCAGCAGATCGACTGGTACAGAGCCTGGCTCTGAATTAAAGTATTTACTCTTCAGGCGTACGGTGCCGGCCCGCTACGGAAGCGCTATCCTTAACGGGCCATGCCGAACCGGCCGAACGTAAATCCTTGTGAAGGAGCAAATATGAAAAAAATAATGCTGCTGCTTGCCGCTCTGGCGGTAACTGGCGCAGCGCAGGCTGCAGACTCAGACGATCCGGCCCAGGGCTATATCGCTAACCTTTGTACGCTGGTGACGCAGGATAAAGCAGCCGACTCGGCGGATGGCTATATCACCAAGCTGAAAGCGCTGCACATGCGCGGCCAGTCGCCTTCCGCGCAGGAAAAACCGGACTTTGACGAAGACGAAGCCCGAACCGTGGTTGCTGCCTGGATGAATCTGAGCGAAGACCAGAAGAAGCAGGCCAGCCAGAATATGGAAGCCTGTCAGAGCGCTACGCTGGACGAGTACCAGAGCCAGGATTAATGGCCTTTCGCCCTGCTGGCTGTGACGCAGTCAGCAGCGGCGGCTTCTTTTTGACTGCGTGGCGTCATCAAAACCGGCGGGCGGCAGAGAACGCAGGCGTAGCAAGCCAAAGCGGTCATTGTCATCAGCAGACCGGAAGCGATTGAAAAGCGAAGAGCGTGTTAGCGAGCTGAAAACGATTGAAACGTGGGATAAGCGAAGAAAATTTTAGCGGGGTAACAGGTGATAACCATCGGTCTTTCCCTGACCGCGGCTATCGAGGGTTTCGGGCCGGAGCCATTAATACATAGCGCCTGGCGGTACGTGTTTAAATGTTTCAACATAGCTACGGAACACGTAATTGATAACTTTTTTCATTTTTTGCACCTGAAATTCAACTTTTATTGATAGAACGCAAAAAAAGTATACAAGAAGCGCACTTTCCAGGCAAATAAATTTGAAGCAGATCACATAATTCGCAAGATTATGCGAAAGCGAACCTAAACAAAAGCTAAACGAGACGGGTAAACCCGGTCTTTTGTCTGCACCTTTACAGGATGCCCAGGTGCTCAACCAGGATACTGGTGCCAATGCCAATCAGCACCACGCCGCCGAAAATCTCCGCCCACTTGCCCATCACCGGGCCAAGAAAACGGCCTAACAGGATGCCCGCCGAAGCCATTACCAGCGTCGAAGCGCCAATCGCCAGCGCGGTCGTCACAATATTCACCTGCAGGAAAGCCAGGCCGACGCCGACGGCCATGGCATCCAGACTGGTCGCAACGGCGGTCATCGCCAGCAGCCAGAATCCGTGACGCTGGGGCGCTTCGCACTCTTCATCCTTTTTACGGAAACCTTCCAGAATCATGCGGCCGCCAAGCACCAGCAGCAGCGTAAAAGCGACCCAGTGATCCCATGCCATTACGTAGCGGCTGGCTGCAATGCCTACGCCCCAACCAATCAGTGGCGTCAGCGCTTCAATCGCGCCGAAAATCAGGCCAATGCGCAGCGCTTCTCTCAGACCCGGACGCTGCAGGCTTGCGCCTTTGCCAATCGCGGCGGCAAAAGCATCCATCGACATGCCGAAGGCCAGAATAAGGGTTGCATATAGGTTCATTGTGGTTATACCGGTCTGGCGGTTATCTTCTCGCCCAGACATCAAAAGAACGGTTCTTGTTGAAGAAACAAGCCCCTCAGGCTTAATGTGCGTGCATCCTACCACGCGATTGCGCGTATAAAAAGACAATAAAATCAGTTGTTTAAGTATAGCCTTGGCTATACTTTTTAACGAATGCTAATTTCGCGCAAAAAAGAGGCGCAAAAACACTAAAGGAATTACCGGGTTATGATGAGCGACCTTTCAGCCGGTGGGGAATTACGCGCGATAAAAATCGCCAAAAAGCGCCGAAAAAATTCCCTGCGCGTGCAAGGTTGAACCCGCCAGCCGTTTACCGGAAAATGGCCGTCACTGACCGAGACGGAACCGCTATGAACAATCCTTTTCTGACCTTTTTAATGCCGATGAGCACGCTGATGCTGGGCTTTCTCTCCGCGCTGCTGCTGCCCGCCCCCTGGTTTGGCGTGGAGCTGACGCGCCGCCTGACCACGCTGTTTCATCTCAGCGATGTCGGCCAGCTCTATACGCTGGTGTTCTGCCTGTGGTTTTTACTATTAGGCGCGCTGGAATACTATGTGATTCGCTTTATTTATCTGCGGTTTATCAAGGTATAAACAAACTTTTGCCGGCCCTCCACGCGGGTTCCGGATCAGGTTGACGACGGCGCGGCAGGCTTCGTTTAAAGCTTCTGCCAACCGCGCCCGGCTCTATGCCTGCTCCTTTTCAGTGGCCGAAGATCATCAGCAGGCCGCTGGACAGGATAACTAACGCAACAAAGAACAGCACGATAGCAGTGATGGCGTTGTTATATTTCATCTTTCCTCCTCAGAACCACTGGCCGAAACGGCGGATGTAAAGGCGCTTCATTCCCTGCGTCATCAGGCAATAACCCAGCAGCGTCGCTACCAGCCACGGGAAGTAAGCCCAGGGCAGCGGCGTCAGCCCAACCGCTTCGCCCAGCGGTGAAAAGGGGATGGCGATCCCCAGCGCCATCACCAGCCCCGTCATCAGCATCACCGGCAGCGCCGCGCGGCTCTGGATAAAAGGGATCTTCTGCGTGCGCAGCATATGCACCACCAGCGTTTGCGACAGCAGACCTTCGACAAACCAGCCTGACTGGAACAGCGCCTGATGCTCCACGCTGTTGGCGGCAAAAACGTGCCACATCAGCAGAAAGGTGGTGACGTCAAACAGCGAAGACGTCGGGCCCATCCACAGCATAAAGCGGCCGATATTCCTTGCGTCCCACTTACGCGGCTTGCGCAGGAACGCCTTATCCATTTTGTCCCAGGGCAGCGCCAGCTGGGAAAGGTCATACATCAGGTTCTGGATCAGCAATTGGATAGCCAGCATGGGCAAAAAAGGCAGGAATGCGCTGGCGATCAGCACGGAAAAAACGTTGCCGAAGTTGGAGCTGGCGGTCATATTCAGGTACTTAATAATGTTGCCGAAAGTCTCGCGGCCTTTGATAACGCCCTGCTCCAGCACCATCAGGTTTTTTTCCAGCAGAATAATATCGGCAGACTCTTTTGCAATATCCGTAGCGCTGTCGACGGAAATCCCGACATCCGCCTCCCGTAACGCTGGCGCATCGTTGATGCCGTCGCCCAGGAAGCCGACCGTATGGCCGTTTTGTTGCAGCATATTCAGCACGCGGGATTTTTGTAGCGGCGTCAGGCGGCAAAAAATGGTGCGTGAATCCGCCAGCGTCGCCAGTTCGCGGTCATCCAGCCGCTCGATTTCGCTGCCGCACAGCGGCTCTCCTGGCTCCAGCCCGACATCGCGGCAAATTTTGCTGGTGATAATGGCGTTGTCGCCGGTCAGCACTTTTACCGTTACGCCGTGCTCGTGCAGGGCGGCAATCGCTTCTCTGGCGCTCTCTTTGGGCGGATCAAGGAAGGTCAGCAGGCCGCAAAGCGTTAAATCCCGCTCATCATCCTTGTGCAGCGGCAGCGTTAGCGGCATATCGCTCAGATCGCGTTCGCCGATAAGCAGTACGCGAAAGCCCTGCTGATTCCAGCGCGCCGCCTGTTGGCTCCACTGCTGACGCGCGGCCTCATCCAGCGGACGCCGTTCGCGTCCGTCCTGCCAGTGCGTGGCGACAGACAGCATTTCGCCCGCCGCGCCCTTGCAGATCAGTTTCTGCCGATCGTGTTCGTCCGCCACCACAATGGACAAACGGCGGCGTTCAAAATCAAACGGCAGCTCGTCGATTTTGCGATAGCGATGCAGCCCGCTAACCACCCATTTTCCCTGGCTGAAGCTCAGGATCGCCCTGTCCATCAGGTTTTTTACGCCGGTCTGATGGCGGCTGTTCAGCCAGGCCAGCTGCAAAACCCGATCGCTGCTGTGCCCGTGCGCGTCAAGATGCTGCGCCAGGATAATGCGATCCTGGGTCAGCGTGCCGGTTTTATCGGTACACAGCACGTCCATCGCGCCAAAATTCTGAATAGCGTTAAGCCGCTTCACCACCACTTTGCGCCGCGACAGGGCAATGGCGCCTTTCGCCAGATTAGAGCTGACAATCATCGGCAGCATCTCCGGCGTCAGGCCAACCGCCACGGCCAGCGCGAACAGCGTGGCGTCTGCCCAGTCGCCTTTGGTAAAGCCGTTGATAAACAACACCACGGGCACCATCGCCAGCATAAAGCGCACCAGCAGCCAGCTGACGCTGTTTACGCCGCGATCGAAAGCGGTTTGTGGCCGGCTGCCGGTCACGGATTTTGCCAGCGAGCCAAACCAGGTACGGTTGCCTGTCGCGACTACGACGGCGGTAGCCGTACCGCTGGCGACGCTGGTGCCCATCAGGCAGATATCGGGCCTGTTCAGCAGATCGTCATCTGGCTGGCACCGATCTGACGCGGCATGTTTTTCTACCGGCACCGCTTCGCCGCTTAGCGAAGCCTGGCTGATAAACAAATCTTTAGCGGTCAGCAGGCGCACATCTGCCGGCACCATATCCCCAGCCGACAGAAAAATCACGTCGCCGGGCACCACGTCCTGTAGCGCAACTTCCATTCTGACCGGCGCGGCGTTTTCGCTACTGCGGCGAATTGCGGTTGCCGTCGTACGTACCAGCGATTTCAGCGCTTCCGCCGCTTTATTGGTGCGGTACTCCTGCCAGAAACGCAGCAGGCCGCTGAGCGCCACCATGGTCAGCATGATGATAATGCCGGTAAGATCGGTCTCTTCGCCCTGCCGCAGCGGCAGCAGGTAATCCGTGAAAAAGCTGATGGCGGCCAGCACGATCAGGATCCAGATAAAGGGGTTATTAAAGGCCTGGATCAGCTGGATCAGCGCGTGCGGCGCCTGAGCCGTGGCGACCTCGTTTTTGCCATATTCCAACAGGCGCTCGCTGGCATCAGCGGCGGTCAAACCATTGCGTTGGGTGTGCAGACGAGCCAGCGTGCTGTCCAGGCTCAGTTTTATTTCTTGTGCGATAGCCAGATCGCGGGAGCGGGATTTTTTCATGTGCCTAATCCTTTATTTTTATTCAGGCGCAGAGAAGCGACCCTGCGCATGAGGATTTGATTTTTGGGGTCAGGATTGGGCGAGGCGGGGAAGAGGAAAAGAGGACGTTACGGGAAGCGTGTACGCTTAACTCTGCCTGTTTGCCATCGCCCGTCGCTGGTCGGAGGTTCTTTCATCGTTAATCCTTGCCCGGCGGCTGCGCGGGAGAAAAAAGTTATGACGGGGACGTAATGCTCAGGAGAGAGAAAAACAGTGCCCACCGGTTATCGGCAAGCAAACGGCGTAGCCTGCCTTATGAGTTAAAACGTAAAGGATGACTGTCCAATTATTGGCTCCGTTAAGGAAATCGCCGCCACTATAATCCCGCTTACCGGGGAAGTAAACCCAGACGGCGGCGAGCGAATTTTTCAGCGTAAACAATTATTTTTCATTTATAATCAATAGATTAAACTAATTTATAACCGTAACTAACCGCTGAGTTAATCTAAACCCTGACTCAACGAGTGCGATTTAATGGGTCACTTAGTGGGTACGGCACACCAGCGCGAATGATGACGATCAACGCTATCGTCCTGATTTCCTCTATACTTCCTGCGCAAATTTGCCAACGGGAACAGCCATGCTACAACGCACACGATTCTGGATAAGACGCCTGGTGTTACTGGTTGTCCTGCTGGCCTTCCTGCTGCTGGCGCTGCGTGTTGCCGTTACCGAGCGCGGGCCAGCCCTGGAGCCGTGGCATACCTGGCTGCCTGCCGAAATGAGCGACCGTCAGATGGACCGCAGCGACTGGTCCGCCTATTTGCGCAATGAGCAGCAGATCTTTGTCCGGATGAAAATCGACGTCAGACCGTCGGAAGACAGCGCGGATAGCTATAACCGTTATGCGGAGAAAAGCCCGGTTTATCCGGCGCGTTTCGCCACGGACTGGAACCGTTCTTATCAGCTATTGCCGCAGGGAAAGCCTCGCGGCGCGGTGGTGCTTTTGCACGGGCTGACGGATTCGCCCTATAGCCTGCGACATTTCGCCGCAGATTATCAGCAGCATGGTTATGTGGTGGTCGCCATCCGGCTACCGGGTCACGGCACCGTCCCGGCGGCGCTGACCCAAACCGAATGGGAAGACTGGCTGGCGGCGACCAGGCTGGCGGTGCGGGAAGCCCATCGGCGCATTCCGGCGGGCACGCCGCTGCAAATAATGGGCTTTTCCAACGGCGGCGCGCTGGCGATGAAATATACGCTGGACGCGCTGGAGGATCCCTCGCTGCCCGTGCCGAACCGGCTAATTTTGATTTCGCCGATGATTGGCGTCAGCAGCTATGCGCGCTACGCGGGCCTGGCCGGATTGCCTTCTCTGCTGCCCGCGTTTGCCCGTTCGGCCTGGCTGAGCATCCTGCCGGAGTTCAATCCCTTTAAATACAACTCCTTTCCGGTGAAAGCGGCGCGGCAGTCGTGGCTGCTGACCAGCGCGCTGCAAAGTCAGCTGCACCGCGATCGCGCCAGCCGTTTGCTGGACAAACTGCCGCCGGTGCTGACCTTCCAGTCGGTGGCCGATGCGACTGTCAGCACGCCCGCCGTGGTGCGCGGCCTCTATAATCTGTTGCCCGCTAACGGCAGCGAGCTGGTGCTTTTCGACGTTAATCGTTCGGTGGCGCTTTCTCCGCTGATGCGTCCCACGGCGCTGCACGCGGCGGATAATCTGCTGCCGGCGACGCCGCGCAATTACGCCGTTACGCTGGTGACCAACGCGGCGCCGACCAGCAACGATGCCGTTGCCCGCACCACGCCCGCGGGCAGCAAGGTGACCACCAGCGTGCCGCTGGGCGTCCGCTATCCGGCGGACGTCTATTCCCTCTCGCACGTGGCGCTGCCCTTTCCGTTCAGCGATTCGCTGTATGGCCGTCAGCCCGACCGGCCGAACGAGTTTGGCGTCAGCTTTGGCGTCCTGACGCCGCGCGGCGAGCGCAGCGTGCTGATGGTCAGCCTGGATATGCTGATGCGCCAGGCCTCCAATCCGTTCTGGTTCTGGATGCAGCAGCGCGTTAATCAGACGCTGTGAGGCCTGCCGTTGCCAGGAGGTCTGCCGTCGCTGAGCAGCAGCGCCAGCCGTTCGCCGCCCGGCGTCTGCTCCAGCGCTATCTTCACCACGATGGTCAGCGGCACGGAGAGCAGCATCCCGACCAGCCCCAGCAGCCAGCCCCAAAAAATCAGCGACAGAAAAACCACCAGCGTGGACAGGCCCAGCCCGCGCCCCATCCAGCGCGGCTCCAGCATATTGCCAATCACCAGATTAATCAGCAGATAGCCGACGGCCACCACCACACTTTCCCAACTGCCATTAAAGATTAAGGCCTGGATCACAGGCGGAACGGCGGCGATAACCGAGCCGATATTGGGGATGTAGTTCAGCGCAAATGCCAGCACGCTCCACAGCAGCGCAAAGCGCAAGCCCATCAGCCACAGCAGCAGCCAGACCACCACGCCGGTCAGCAGGCTGATAGCGGTTTTCAGGATCAGGTAGCGGCTTACGCTGTCGAGCGCCTGCTGGATAGCCGCCATGCCATCGCCGGGTCGGCTGAGGATCCGCCGTAGCTTTCCCGGCAGCAGCGGCGCTTCGAACAGCATAAACACCACCGTCATCAGCAGCAGAAAGATGCCGCTGATGGCGCCGGAAAGCTGCGATACCAGGCGACTGACCAGGTTGATGGCCGCGTTAGGATCGGCCAGCGCCATCGCTTCGCCAAAAGAGAACGGCACGCCAAAACGCGCCATCAGCTGCCGCGTCTCTTCCAGACAGGCAAGCATCACCAGCCGGTATTGCGGCAGCGTGCGGGCAAAGTCGTTAAGCATTGCCGCCAGCGTGGTCAGCAGCAGAACGCTTGCCAGCACGATAATGCCGATAATCAGCGCAACGGCCAGCAGCCTCGGCAGGCCAATCCGCTGCAACAACATCACCAGCGGATTGAGGATGACCGCCACGAACAGCGCCAGAATAAAGGGCACCACGATATCGGCCCCCGCCCGGATGCCCGCAAAAATAATGACCAACATGCCCAGCATCACAACGGCTTTCAATGCCCTGTCATGGTGGGCCATTAACGCGTTCCCCGGGGCCGTTTGCGCCACTCCCGCAGGCGCTGAATATGCAGCCAGAGCGCGGGAATAAATAAAATGCCAAACAGCGTGGCCGCCAGCATGCCGCTAAAGACCGTGATGCCGATAATCCGGCGGCTGGCCGCGCCCGCGCCGCTGGCCATCACCAGCGGCAGCACGCCGACGATAAAGGAAATGGCGGTCATCATGACCGCACGAAAACGCTGGCTGGCGGCCTGCTTCGCGGCCTGACCGATCGGCACGCCGCTGGCGCGGCGATCGCGGGCAAACTCGACCAGTAGAATGGCGTTTTTGGCGGCCAGGCCCATCAGCAACACCAGCCCAATCTGCGCATAGACATCGTTGGTAAAGCCCATCAGATGCAGGCCGGCTACGGCGCCTGCGGCGGCGAAAACCACCGACAGCATTACCGCCAGCGGCACGCTCCAGCTTTCATACTGCGCCACCATAAACAGCCAGGCGAACAGCACCGCCGCCAGATAGATCAGCACGGCCTGATTGCCGGTTTGCTGCTCCTGATACGACATGCCGCTCCAGCTGTAGTCGTAGCCTTCCGGCAGATGCTGCGCCAGCACCTCGGTCATCGCCTGCATCGCCTGCCCTGAGCTGACGCCCTGCGCGCCGCCGCCGCCGATCGCCAGCGCCGGAAACTGGTTGTACTGCATGATGTAAGGTGCGCCGAGCGACGGCTTCAGCGTAACCAGCTGATTCAGCCTGACCTGCGCGCCCGTGTCGCTACGCACGGTCAGCGCCAGCAGCTGCTCGCTGTGCTGACGAAAGCGCATCTCATTTTGCACCTGTACCCGAAACTGGCGGCCGTTCCGGGTAAAGTCGCCCGCCTCGCTGCCGCCGAACGCGGTTTGCAATACGGCAACAATTCGACTGACCGGCACCTGCATCAGCGCGGCCCGCTCGCGGTCAATGGTCAGGCTCATTTCCGGCACCGTCGCGCTGAACGTAGTAAATACCCGGCTAAGCTGAGGATGCTGGTTCGCCGCCGTAATCACGGCGTGGGCAGCCTGCGCCAGCGCCTGCGGCGACTGTCCTTCCAGCGCCTGAATACGCAGATCGAAACCGGCAGCGTTGCCCAGACCGCTGACCGGCGGCGGCACGAAAGCCATAATGGTGGCGGCAGGAATGGCGGCCAGCTGCTGCTGAAGCGGCGGCAAAAGCTGCGCGATGGATGGACGCTCGTGCCACGCTTTCAGCAGCACAATGCCGAAGCCGCTGTCGGGCGAATTACCGCCGCCCAGCAGGCTGAAACCGGTGATTTTGATCACGTCCGCCACCGCCGGATTTTTTTTCACGACCTGGTACATCTGCTCCATCACCTGCTGCGTTCTGGGCAGCGCCGCGCCTTCCGGCAGCTGAACGTTGATAAACAGGTAACCCTCATCTTCCTGCGGCAGAAAGCCATCGGGCAGCTGCTGATAGCTCATCCAGGTCACGACGCCTGCCGCCAGGATCACCGCAGCCGTGGTGATGGCGTAGCGATTAATTTTTTGCGTCAGCGCGACATAGCCGTCACGCGTCCGGTTGATAAAACGGTTGAGGCTCGCCAGCGGCCCTGTCGTCGGCACGACGCGCCGCCGCAGCAGACAGGCGCAAAGCGCGGGCGTCAGCGTCAGCGCGCAAACGCTGGACAGCACCATCGACGCCGACAGCGTGACGGCGAACTGCCGATAAAGTTCGCCCACGATGCCGGGCAGCACGGCAGTCGGCACAAACACCGCCAGCAGCACCAGCGTGGTGGCGATAACCGGCCCGGCAATCTGCGCAAGCGCCTTGCGCGTCGCCTCGGCTGGCGACAGCAGCGGCTCCTCCTCCATCAGGCGCTCGACGTTTTCCACCACGACGATGGCGTCGTCCACCACGATGGTCAGCGCCAGGATAATGGCGAACAGGCTCAGCGTGTTGGCCGAGTAGCCTGCCGCCAGCAGCACGGCAAAGGTGCCCAGCAGCGAAACGGGAATGGTCAACGCCACGATAAATGTCGCGCGCAGGCTTTGTAAAAACAGCCAGACCACCACCAGCACCACCACCAGCGTGACAAGCAGCGAAAGCGCGATCTCATGCAGCGTGGCGGTCACGGGCGTAGTGGCGTCAAACTTGATCTGATACGCCATATCCTGTGGGAAAACCCGCGCCTGCTCCGCCATTTCGGCCCGCACCGCTTTCGCCACGCTAAGCGCATTGGCGGCCGGAGCGGGATAGACCATCAGAAAAACGCCCGGCGTATTGTTCAGCGCGGCGTTAATCTGATAATTCTGCGCGCCCAGCTCGGTGCTGGCGATATCGCCAATACGTACCATGCCGCCGCGTGCGTTGCTGCGCAGTACAATCTGCGCAAAGGCTTCCGGCGTCAGCAGCCTGCCCTGGCCGCTGACGGTTAGTACGGTTTGCTGGGTCGCAGGCGTTGGCGCAGCGCCAATTTGCCCGGCGGCGGCCTGCACGTTTTGCTGCCTTAGTGCCTGCATCACGTCATCGGTCGTGATGTTTAACGCCTCCATGCGGTGCGGATCGAGCCAGATACGCATACTGTAATCGCGCGCGCCAAAGACCTGCACGTCGCCTACGCCATGGATACGCGCCAGCGCGTCGCGCAGACGCACCGAGGCGTAGTTGCTGAGAGAGAGCGTATCAAGCCTGTTGCCCGGCGACAGCACGCTGATGCTCATCAGAATATTGCTGGCCCGTTTCCGCACGGCGATGCCGTTTTGATTGACCTCAGCGGGCAGGCGGGTGCTGATTTGCGACAGCCGATTCTGCACTTCCACCGCCGCCATATCGGGGTCGGTGCCGCTGGCGAAGGTAATGCTCAGCTGATAGCTGCCGTTATTGCTGCTGGTGGACTCCATGTAAAGCATATTGCTGACGCCGTTGAGCTGCGCCTCGACCGGCCCGCCCACCGCTTCGGCCACGTCGCGGGCGCTGGCGCCGGGATAGATCGCCGACACGCTAATCACAGGCGGCGTGATCTGCGGAAACTGTTCAACCGGGATCGCTTGCAATGCCATCGCGCCGGTCAGCGTGATAATCAGCGCAATCACCATGGCGAATTTAGGCCGCCTGATAAAAAAGTTCAGCATAGGCTTCCTTATAACGCTTCGCTGGCGGCGACCTGCATACCCGGCCTGACGCGCTGCGTGCCCGCAACGATAACCCGATCGCCTGCGGCAAGGCCGGCGGTGATGATATAGCGCTGTCCAATCTGCGCGCCGACTTCAACAGGGACTTGCTCTACGTGCTGCTGCCGATCCACCCGAAACACGAAGTAGCCGCCGCTGTCCTGCTGTAGCGCCGGCGCGGGCAGCAACAGCCGTTCCTGCGCCGGCGGCTGAAGCTGCACCTCCACCATGCCGCCCGGCAGCAGCAGGTGCTGCGGATTGGCGAAGGCCAGGCTTACGGCCACGGTGCCGGTTTGGTTATCAATATGATTATCCAGCGCAAAGAAACGGCCGCTGTAAGGGTAAGCAGCGCCATTGGCCAGCTGAATGCGGGCCGTTATCGCCTCATTCGCCTGCTGCATATCGCCCTTCAGCGTTTTCTGCCAGTCGGCCAGATAGTCGCGCTCGTTGATGGCTATCACCACGTGCACGGGATCGAGCTGCTTCAGCCTGACCAGCGCGCCGCGGGCAGGATTAACCAATGCGCCTTCGTGAATAGCGCTGTGGCCTGCGCGTCCGCTAATCGGCGCGGCGATGCGGGTGAAAGCCACGTTCAGCCGCTGGGTCTGTAAAAGCGCTTCGGCCTCTTTCCGCGCGGCGCGCGCCCTGTCGCGCTCGGCCAGGGCGTTATCCAGCTCGGACTGACTGACCGCCGTCCCCACGCCCAGCCGCTGCAGACGCGCAAGGTGCAGCTGTGCTTGCCGGGCCTGCGCCGCCGCCTGATTGACCTGTGCCTGGCTGCGCGCCAGCGCGGCGTGATGCTCTGCCGGATCGAGATCAAACAGCGGCTGCCCTTCGCGGATATTTTCACCGTTTTTGAAATAGCGTTTGACGATAACGCCTTCGGTTCTCGCCATCACGTCAACCTGCCGGAGCGCCTCAACGCGCCCCAGGTAGCGGCGAGGATGGGCAATTTTTTCGCGGGTAAGCGTGGTCACAGTCACGGCAGGCGGCGGCGCAGCGGTAACCGTAAAGGTAAACAGCAGCAGCGGTAAAAGGCGCGTCAGCGCGCGGGTGGGAGTCAGTGGCATCCGGGCAAAACCTTCCAGAAATTCAGCGGGGAAAAGTGTCAGGAAGTTTATTGACCAGGCCGTCTGACGAGCTGTTTTCGATCAGGAAAAAGCCGAATGACGGCAGAAAAGCGGGGTTGATTTAAGGTTGATTTAACCGGCGCCGACATGCTTTGTAACCGCCCGACGGCGCGTACCCTGAATGCCGCCCTCAGCCGAAAATGCCGCCGGGTGCGCAAAAAGCGGGCTGGCGCAGGCATTTTTACCTGAAGAGATACTTTTTATCGCATCTTTGCTGGTGGATCTTGCCATGAAAAGGGCGTTTCGCCCGGCTATCAGCCAGCGCCGACGCTATCTTACGCACGATCCTCTTTTCCGCGCCTGCACCCCGGCTGGCCACCATTGAACGAACGGGATCCAGTGCGTAAGATTCCTTTTCACGTATTAAAAATAAGAAACAATTATGCAAGCCTCCATCGCACCATCGCTCGACGCCGAACAGGACACCCAGCCCGTCAATTCACGCGGCAAAGTGGTGATCGCTTCGCTGGTCGGCACCGCTATCGAATTTTTCGATTTCTATATTTACGCCACTGCGGCGGTAATCGTTTTCCCGCATATTTTCTTCCCGCAGGGCGATGCCACCGTCGCAACGCTACAGTCGCTGGCAACATTCGCCATCGCCTTTATTGCGCGCCCCATCGGCTCCGCGCTTTTTGGTCACTTCGGCGACCGCGCGGGCCGTAAAGTCACGCTGGTCGCGTCGCTGCTGACGATGGGCATTTCCACCGTAGTTATCGGCCTGCTGCCGGGCTACGAAACTATCGGCGTCTTTGCGCCGCTGCTGCTGGCGCTGGCGCGTTTTGGACAGGGCCTGGGGCTGGGCGGCGAATGGGGCGGCGCGGCGCTGCTGGCGACCGAAAACGCCCCGGCGAAAAAACGTGCGCTGTACGGCTCCTTTCCGCAGCTTGGCGCGCCCATCGGTTTCTTTTTTGCTAACGGCACTTTCCTGCTGCTCTCGTGGCTGTTAACCGATGAGCAGTTTATGCAGTGGGGCTGGCGCGTGCCTTTTATTCTCTCTGCGGTGCTGGTGCTGATCGGGCTGTACGTGCGCGTTTCGCTCAATGAGTCGCCGGTTTTCGCTAAAGTTAAAAAAGAGAAAAAGCAGGTCAAAATCCCTATCGGCACGCTGCTGTCGAAGCATATGAAGGCGACCATTCTGGGCACCTTTATCATGCTGGCGACCTATACGCTGTTCTATATCATGACCGTCTATTCCATGACCTATGGCACCACGCCTGCGCCAAACGGCTTAGGCTTCCCGCGTAATACCATGCTGTGGATGCTGATGCTGGCGGTGATCGGCTTTGGCGTAATGGTGCCGATTGCGGGCCTGCTGGCCGACCGTTTTGGTCGCCGCAAGACGATGATTGTGATTACGCTGATGATTATCGCCTTTGCGCTGATTTTCCCTTCGATGCTGGGTTCCGGCAGCCAGTGGATGGTGATGGCTTTTCTGCTGTGCGGCTTAAGCGTGATGGGGCTGACCTTCGGCCCGATGGGCGCGCTGCTGCCGGAGCTGTTTCCGACCGAGGTGCGTTACACGGGCGCGTCGTTCTCTTATAACCTGTCGTCGATTCTGGGCGCTTCGGTCGCGCCTTATATCGCGACCTGGCTGGCACACAACTATGGCCTGTTCTACGTGGGGCTCTATCTGGCGGCGATGGCCTGTCTGACGCTGTTCGCGCTGCTCGCCAGCCGGGAAACCCGCCACGAGTCGCTGTTCGACTAATCCGGCTCGTGATGCTGAACCGGCCCTCGGCAGTTTGGCAAAAAAAAGCCCGGCGCAATCGCCGGGCTTTTTTTATTTCTTTTTCATCTGCTGCAGGACGTTAACGCACTGGTTCTGCTCGTTATCGCTGGGCGAAATCAGCGCCAGCAGCGCGGCGGCAGGCGCCACTACCGCCCCCAAAGCCACGGCCGCAGCGCCACGGGCAATCAGCGGCCCGGCTTTTACGCCCGCGTCGGGATTTTTAAAGGTGCCCTTGACGTAAAGCGGTGAACGCAGCGTGACGATACGCATTCCTTTACTCTCTGGATTAATCGAGAGATCCAGCCGTTCGTTAGCAAAGTTCGTGGTGCCGGTGATGTTGATCACCGCGTTCTCCGTATCGAAGACAAAGAGTTTGGTCGAGGCCACCCCGTTCGCCACGTTCAGATCGGCCGCCGCGCAATTGATACGCACTTCGTCATCGCCGAACAGCTTGCCAACCACATAGTTACCTACGTTAAGACCGACGATTTCCATCAGGCCACGGCTGATCACGCCGTCATTCATCAACAGTTTTACGCTGCCGTCGCTGGTCGCCAGAATATCGGCAACGGAGTTGCCCGTACCGCTCAGCGTGGCGTCACCGTTGATCTGTCCCATGCTGCTTTGCATCGACTCTACGCTGGAAAACAGCTGCTTCAGCTTCAGATTACGCGCGTGAAGATCGGCGCGCGCCCGCATCGGCGAACGGTCGCCTTCCATGCGGATGGTTGAATTAAGGCTGCCGCCCGCCACGCCGAAACGCAGCGGATCCAGCAGCAGATTGCCGTTTTTCAGCACCAGATGCGTATAGAGATCGCTGATGGGCAGGGAATCGCTGTGTTCGATACGCTTGCCGCTAAACTTCACGTCGGCGTCCATTACGTCCCAGTTTTTGGTATCGAATCTGTCGTGCGGCAGCACCCGATCCGCAGGCTGATTAGGTGCCTCGCCTCTTTTCGCCTTCGCCTGCTCGGTTTTATCACTGCCCTTACCGGATTTAACGCCGATCAGCGGCCCCAGATCGGCCATGCGCAGCTGGCGTGATTCCAGCGAGCCTTCCAGTTTAGGGCGCGGCTTCACCTGGCTGTAGGTCAGCGAGCCGTGAATATCGCTGTCGCCGATATGGCCGTTAAAATCGTTGTAATGAAAGACCGGGCCGCCTTTCTGTTGAAAACGGGCAATCAGATGGCCGTCGGTTTCATAAGGAGGCGTATCCGGCAGCAGCACGCCGGTCAGGCCATACAGGTTCGCCAGCGTATCGCCGGAGAAGCGCAGGCGGATATTCAGCCCGCCCAGGTTCATTGGATCCTGCAGGCTGCCCGCCACCTGCACGCGCGTGGTGCCGTTACGCACATCGGCCTGAATGGGGAACGGATTGGTTTTGCTGCGCAGCGAGAGCATGCCGCCGAGTTTACCATCGCCGGTCAGCTTCTCATCGTTATAGGTCCCGGCCGCTTTCCAGCCGAAAACAAAGTCTGATGCGCCCTTCTGACCCGCTTCATCCTTGCCGCCTGCAATCTGCGCGTAGGGAACGGGCTTGCCCAACGGATTGACCGTCACCTGCACGTCCGCCTTGTTGATGGCGTCACGGTAAGCGATTTTTGCCTGATCGAACAGGATGTTGTCCATGCGGAAAGTCCACGCGGAAGGCTGCGCATCGGACGAGGCGCTGTCGCTGGCGGCCAGGTCAAACGTCCAGTTATTTTTGCCCTTCGCCGTCTGGATCAGACGCGTATCGGGCTGCTCCAGCTTGATCCACGGGATAAAGATTTCTTTATGCAGCAGCGCCAGCGGAGAGAGCGTTGCGTCCACGCGCTGCAAATGCACCATCGTAATATCGTCAATAGCAGGCGGGTTGCCCAGCAGGATATCCTGCGCGTGCACGTGCGGCCACGGCACCCAGCTGCGCCAGCCCGGCTCGTCGCGATTACGCTCCCAGGCGACGCCCAGATCGCCGCGGATGGCGAAAGGACGATTCAGCTCTGTGGAGACTTTCTGGTTGATAGTTGGCTTCAGGCGGTTCCAGTTAAATGTCGCGATAACTACCACTACCACCACAACCAGCAACAAAAAAATCCCGACAATCCAGCTAATTACTTTTCCTGTGCGCGACACTGTTTATCTCCTTGTTCGCTTCGTCTCCTGTAAAGATAGACGAGCAGAGAGAAAACGGTATTACGCCAGCTTTAGCGGCAGCGTTTCCAGCCGATCAAATGGCATAGGGTGCGCGAAATAATAGCCCTGCGCCGCGCAGGCGAACGAGTTCTTTACCTGATGCCACTCCTCCAGCGTCTCGACGCCTTCTACAATCACGCCTTTGCAGTAGCGGTTGATCAGCGCCAGCAGCATATTGAACAGGCTGCGGCCCTCTTCCGATTTTCTCAGCAGGATAAACAGCTCACGTGCCAGCTTGATATAGTCATATTTCAGCTCCGATAGCGCAGAAAAATTCGCCATGCCCGAGCCGAAATCGTCCAGCCACAGCGGCCCCAGCTCCGGGATCTGTGCGACCAGCGCTTCCTGCGGCAGCACCTGATGTTCCACCAGTTCAAAACGCACCCACGGACAGCGCGCGATAAGCTGGCGAACCAGCGGATTGTGCTGGACGGCCTGTAGCGTCGGGCCGTCAATATTGACCGAGGCCACCATGCCGCCTTCGATAAATTTTGTTTTCCACTTCTCCAGCAGTTCCAGCTGCTCGCGAACAATCAGCATCCGCTCCGTAGCGTCAAGCGCGGCAAAATAGGACTCCGGCGATACTCTCTGGCCCGGCGCGGAAGGATGAAACACCGCAGTGAGCAGCTCAATTGCCATCAGGCTGCCGGTTACCCGGTAGATCGGCTGAAACGTGTAGGTGCGCTGGCATTCTCGCCAGTAAAGACGCTCCTGCTGCTGCTGTTTCACGACAGTTGAGGGAGGAAGCCGGTGTCTGATGTTCTTCAGCACCATATTAAGATCCTTGTTATTTTTGAGGCCGTAATGGGTGGGGCTTCTGCAATCAGTATCGGCATTCGCCTGGATAACTTTATCGCGTTCTTTGCGGCTAAAGCGGCTCGTGAGGCCTGCGCTAAAAAAATAAAACAGCGTTTTAAAATATTGACTGCGGCGGTCAGCACGGCGAAACTGGGGCAAAAAAACGTAGCGAGCGGAATATCATGACCAGGAAAAATATCGCCGTTATCGGCGAATGTATGATTGAGCTGTCCCAAAAAGAACAGGGCCTGAGCCGCGGTTTTGGCGGCGATACGCTGAATACGGCGGTCTATCTTGCCCGTCAGACCAGCCAGCTGGCCGTCCATTACGTCACCGCGCTGGGCACGGATACGTTCAGTAGCGATATGCTGGCGGCCTGGCAACAGGAAAAAGTGCAGACCGGGCTTGTCCAGCGCATGGAGAACAAACTGCCCGGCCTTTACGTGATAGAAACCGACGCCCACGGCGAGCGGACTTTCTATTACTGGCGCAATGATGCGGCCGCGCGCTTCTGGCTGGAAGGCCCGCGCGCCGAGGAAATTTGTCAGCAGCTGGCGCAGTTCGACTATCTCTATCTGAGCGGCATCAGCCTGGCCATCCTGACGCCAGCGGGTCGCGAAAAGCTGATAACGCTGCTGGCGCGCTGCCGCAGCAACGGCGGCAAGGTTATTTTCGACAACAATTATCGTCCCCGGCTGTGGGCTTCCGTTGCAGAGGCGCAGGCCGCTTACCGGTCAATGCTGGCCGTGACCGACATCGCCTTCCTGACGCTGGACGACGAGCATTTGCTGTGGGGCGAAACCGGCGTGGAAGGCGTCATTGCCAGAACGCATGAAGCCGGGGTGTCAGAGGTCGTTATCAAGCGCGGGGCAGAAGCCTGTCTGGTTTCCGTAGCCGGCGAACCGATTGTGGAAGTGCCTGCGCAGGCGCTTCCCGCCAGCCGTATTGTGGACACCACCGCAGCCGGTGACTCGTTTAGCGCCGGCTATCTGGCGGTACGCCTGAACGGCGGCGACGCGGCAGAGGCAGCAAGAAGAGGCCATTTGACGGCCAGCACGGTGATCCAGCATCGCGGCGCGATTATCCCGCTCTCCGCCATGCCTGATGTACCTGCCTGACGCCTGTTCCCTCGCGCCGCAAAACGCGGCGCGGCGGATTTAACAGGCCGGATGCAGGAACGATATCGCGCTTGAATGCCTTAAGTATAAAGGCCCGCTGCCACACGGCAGATATCACATTGAACGTCCTGAAGCCGTACATCGTTCTGCAGGAAAATATGTTTTACGCCTCACCCCCTTGCCGGGGAACAGCATGTGTAACAGGGATGGGTTTCTTATTCAGGGTGATAATGGCAAAGGAACTGCATCCACAGGCTGTATTGTCTCACTTATAATCGGCAAAAAATTGCGGACAGCAGGGATCAGGAGCTAATCGTACAATGAGAAATAGTCTCTGACAGCGTTATTTATCTGTACACATGGGTTTGCGGGCGCCAGCCTGCCTTGATATAAACAGGAGCATTGGGATCAGTATGACCGATGCCCTGATTGAAGATTCAGGTATCAAGGAGAGCGATATTCTTTTGCAGCAAACTAAACTGACCCTCGTCAGTGCCAATAAAGTGACGCCTGAGCTGGCAGAGCTTCTGGCCAGGAAAAGCTATAATTCAGAAAGCGAGCACTTTACCCCGATTGAAAAATACAAGGCAATTTTTCTGCAGAGCAATGCTCAGAATATTATTGTCCAGTATGATTATATTAATCATAACAATAAACACAACATCACTTTAGCGTCACTTCTGATCGATGACGACGAATGCTCCGTGAAGTTTAACGGCTATATTATAGTAAAACGTGAGCTTTAACCGATCACAGCCAGCATCCGCCGGGGAAAAAGCTACACCCTATTATTTCAATTTCGCTCGCTAAACTTTAGCGTTATATTCACGCCTGCATAAGAACGAAATTAACCTCTGGGAATCGGGTGCTGTAGCTCCCTTTAACGCGCTGAGGCAACAGGCAGCAAAGAAGCAAACGGGTAACAGGCAACAGCAACAGCAACAGCAACAGGTAACAGGTAACAGGTAACAGGCACCAAATCAACAGATTACACAGCAGCGGTTTGCGCCGGGCGGGCAAATTTAATAATATTTACCCTAAATTTTCCATCTTACCTAAGCCAAATAAAAAGTGGATTATCAAGAAAGCGATGCCAGGTAGCTTTTAAAAACTTAACGGTAATTATTTCCTCTCAATAAAAAACAAACTTCCAGCATTTAATACTACTTATTTCTGCTGTCTTATCGCGACCAGAATACCTGCTAAACTTCCTGGATAAATTCTGAAATAGATGAAATTAAGCGCTGAATAGTGGACGGCTTAGCCCAAAATCGGTGATGCTGAATTTATTACCATAAGGTATTTGAATTTTTAGCTTCGCCTGTATGACCAATAAGGCGGAGCGGGAGCGTTTATGAAAGCCGACATTATCACTATCTGGCCCCACGGCGATGCGCCAGGCGCCAGCGATTCACGCGTTAGCCCACAGATTGTGGATATGGCTAAAGAATATGAGCCTTTCGATCGTGCTGCTTCGGGCGTGCGTTGCCCGGAGCTGGCGTTCTGGTATCCCGAAACCTCCAACGGCGTAACGCTGCTGGTTGCGCCAGGCGGTGGTTTCGAGCGCATTATGATCGACAGAGAGGGCAGCGCGCTGGCGATGTTCTTTACCTCTATGGGCTATACGCTGGCGGTGATGACCTACCGTTTTCCGCAGGACGGCCACCATGAAGCGGCCGAAGCGCCGTTAGCAGACGCCCAGCGCGCCGTGCGCGTCTTGCGCCATCGCGCAGCGCGCGGCCTGAACGGCAAACGGATAGTGATGATGGGTTTTTCAGCCGGAGGCTATGTCGCGGCCAGCGTCGGCACGCGCTTTGACGAAAAGCTTTATCCTGTGCAGGATATCGCCGATTCACTGGCCGCCAGGCCCGATGCGCTGGTGCTGCTCTATCCGGTGATCAGTATGCGTGAAGGACTGGCGCACGCCGGTTCACGGCAGCAATTGCTGGGCGACTGCCCGACCCAGCGCGAAATCGAAGCCTACTCTCTGGAAACCCGCGTAACGGCGCAAACGCCGCAAACGCTGCTGATCCATGCCGTTAATGACGAATCGGTGCCGATTAATAACAGTATGGTGATGTTCAGCGCGCTGCGTGAGCACGGCGTGCCCAGCGAACTGCATTTCTATGAGAAAGGCGGTCACGGCTTCGGCATCCGCAACGTGGCGGATCTGCCGCTTGCCAGCTGGCCGATGCTGGTGAATGAGTGGCTGCGCGCGCGCAAGTGGTAGCGCGCGACTGCGGATAAGAGCGAATCTGGTCTACGCTACGTAGCCTTAATTAAGCGACTGCGCCGGGATTGCCAATCAGGCTTATGCAGCCTGACTGAAAGCGCCTGCGACGAGTGCTAATCTGGCCGCAGCCTGACTGAAATCGCCTGCGGCCGATTGAGCTGAGCCGCAGGACGAAAAAAGAACGGCGCCCCGGGTCGATTAATTCTGCGTGGCGGGGATATCCGACACTTCAGGCCGGGTCTCGTCCACCGCTGACGGAGCGGCTTCAGCGGCAGGCGCAGGCTGCATAATTTTCTGCCAGCCGTCGTAAAGCGCCTGCACGTTGGTTTCCGCCTCGCCCTGCGGCTGCATCAGCAGCATGGTCAGCGGCTGCGAAAGCTGTTGGCGCAGCTCCTGGTTCATCATCTGCAGCGTCAGCTCTGACAGGAACTTCTGCCGCAGCTTCTGGTACTGCTCAGGGGCGATATCCACCACCGCATTCTGCTGCGAGCGCAGGCGCTGGCTCATCAGCACGTCCGTATTGGTGCGCGCGTAGGTCGCAAACAGCTTGTTCAGCTCGACGGTTTTCTGCGCCATCAGCGCGTCGAACTCTTCCTGCGGCAGACCGTTATCGCGAATATTCGCCATCTCATGCGCGATCAGGTTCAGATTAGGGGCCAGCGTGTTGTTGTCCGCGTCCAGATTAATCCCGCACTGAGCGCGCTGATAAAGTACCCGACAGTCAAAGCCGACCTGCACTTTCTGCGCTTTATTGTCGCTCAGTACGCGCTGTACGTGCCAGAAAAGCGCCTCGCGCGCCAGATCGCTCTGCCAGTAA
Organism: Erwinia plantamica; assembly: GCF_043420595.1. Taxonomy (NCBI): domain Bacteria; kingdom Pseudomonadati; phylum Pseudomonadota; class Gammaproteobacteria; order Enterobacterales; family Erwiniaceae; genus Erwinia; species Erwinia plantamica. The sequence continues at coordinate 58,719 of NZ_JBGCUC010000015.1, read as the reverse complement.
CGCTGTAGATTTTGCGAATCGCGGATCGGCTGCCACGGGTTATCCCACACCAGCGACAGGCGATCCTGGTTCAGTTTAGCGTTGACCAGATTGACAGGCTCCTGCGGCAGGGAAGAGAGCGTCGGCACCGGCGCGGGCGTCTCACGTTTGCCCTGTAGCGGCGCAAAAGTGCGGTTAATCTGTTCCACCAGGCCACGGCTTTCCACGTTGCCGACCACGAACAGCGTCATGGCGTCCGGCGTATACCATTGTTTGTAGAAAGCGTTCAGCTTTGCCATATCCACCGGCGTGCTGACCGGCGAAGCGGGATCGTGGCCTAACAGCGCGGAGCCTTTCAGCCGGTAGCGCCACCAGGGATCCTGCGGGTCGGCAGGCCAGGTAGCGATAGGATCGTCGGCGTTCAGCGCGGTATTAACGGTCTGCTCGTTGACCGTCATATCGCTGACCGTAGCCGCCAGCCAGTTCATCGCTTCTTTCAGCACTTCAGGGCGGTTGTTAGGCAGGCTAAGCGAATAAAGCGTGAAGTCATACGAGGTCACTGCGGGCGGCTGAGGGCGATCCGGATTCATGCTTTGCTGCCACAGCGAGCGCTGCTGCGCGGTGTCCAGCCTGGCGTTATGCACCAGCGCCAGGCGCGGCAGCAGATGGCTGTAGCCTGCCTGCTGGGTGCTTTCCACCAGCGACCCGGCATCAACCATCAGGCGGACTTCCACGCGGTCGCTGGGACGCTGCGGCGTGGTCAGCACCTGCCAACGAAAACCGTTCTCCAGTTTTCCCTGCTGCCAGGCGGGATCGGGTTGAAGAGTTTCAGCCTGCACCGAACTGCTGGCGAAGGCCAGCGCTATCCCACCCACTAAAAGACGAATTGTGGTGCCCTGCATGTGAACCCCTACTCAATCACAAACCAATAAAATCGCTGGTGGCCTACGGCTATCGGTGGAAAGGATAACTCAGGGAAGCCGACGAATAGCTTCTTAGACCACGCGACGGCGGGGATGTCCCACCGCAAAGTGAAAAATAGTCAAACAATGGGGGTTATTATGCAAATGCCCGACGTGAGGGCAAGTCACGTCGGGCATTTCGGCGGGATATTTATGTTATTAACTGCTTACAGGCGGGTTTCCGACAGTTTTTTCGACTTTTTCGGTGCGTTAAGCGTCGCTTTCAGCTGTTTTTCATCCAGCTGGTCAACCCACTTCGCGACCACCACCGTTGCCACGCCGTTGCCGATAAGGTTGGTCAGCGCGCGCGCTTCAGACATAAAGCGGTCGATGCCCAGAATCAGCGCCAGGCCCGCGACCGGCAGATGACCGACGGCGGAAAGCGTGGCGGCCAGCACGATAAAGCCGCTGCCCGTCACGCCAGCCGCGCCTTTTGAAGAGAGCAGCAGCACCACCAGCAGCGTGATTTGGTGGACAATATCCATATGCGCGTTGGTCGCCTGAGCGATAAACACGGCGGCCATCGTCAGGTAAATTGAGGTGCCGTCCAGGTTAAAGGAGTAGCCCGTTGGGATCACCAGGCCCACCACCGATTTTTTGCAGCCCAGCTTTTCCATCTTATCCAGCATCCGCGGCAGCGCAGATTCGGAAGAGGAGGTACCCAGCACGATCAGCAGTTCTTCTTTGATATAGGCGATAAACTTAAAGATGTTGAAGCCGGTCACCCGTGCGATCAGGCCCAGCACGATCACCACAAACAGCACGCAGGTAATATAGAAACAGATAATCAGCTGGCCGAGCTGCACCAGCGATCCCACGCCATATTTACCGATAGTAAAGGCCATTGCCCCGAAGGCACCGATCGGCGCAAGGCGCATAATCATATTGATAATGCCGAAAATAACCTTCGAGAAGCTGTCGATAAAGTTAAAGACCAGCGTGCCTTTGTCGCCCATGCGGTGCAGCGCAAAACCAAACAGAATGGCGAACAGCAGCACCTGCAGAATATTGCCGCTGGCGAAAGCGCCGATAACGCTGCCGGGGATAATATCCAGTAAAAAGGCCACGATGCCCTGCTGTTCCGCCTGCTGCGCATAAACGGCGACGGCTTTGGCATCCAGCGTGGCGGGATCGACGTTCATCCCTGCGCCCGGTTGCAGCACGTTCACCACGATCAGGCCGATAATCAGCGCGATGGTGCTGACCACTTCAAAATAAAGCAGCGCGACCGCACCCGTACGGCCGACGGCTTTCATGCTTTCCATCCCGGCGATCCCTGTCACCACGGTACAGAAAATCACCGGCGCGATAATCATCTTGATCAGCTTAACGAAAGCGTCGCCCAGCGGCTTCATCTGCGCGCCCAGCTCCGGATAAAAATGCCCCAGCAGTACGCCGACGGCGATGGCGGTTAGCACTTGAAAATAAAGGCTTTTAAACAGGGAAGTTTTCATAAAATATCCGTTAACGGCCTGGATGGCGGGTGACGTGGCTATGGTTATTTTGACAACAGGCCAAAAATAACACTGCGTTAACTGGATTGATATAATCTGATAAACATTGCGCGAACGGAGGCGTGATTTTAAGAGCTGAATCACTTCAGCAGCGGTGAAATGGGGTTTCGGGCAGGCGGTTTTCTCAAAAAAAACACTGTGCATGTAATAATAATGTATCCATTCAGTCGTTCCTTAACGCTGCTGCAACGAAGATAGTGAACCCTACGGATACGCCATTCAGGGCAAGAAATTTTATTAAACACCTTGCTCACCTGTCTTATATAAAAGACAATTAACACACAAGGGAAAGCGTGGAGGATGCCGGGAGATGGCATACAAGATTAGTCGTTATCAGGACAGGAAAGGCAATGTTCCTTTTGCAACATGGATGACGACGCTACGTAAAAAACAGCGGGAAGCGGCCGCCAGGATCGATAATCAGATCGATCGCGCCGCTGCCGGGAATTTTGGTGACCATAAATTCGTGCGCGATGGGGTTTGGGAAATGCGCATTAACCACGGGCCGGGTTATCGTGTTTATTACGCTATAGAAGGAAAAACCGTCATTCTTCTTTTTTACGGTGGCGATAAAAACAGCCAACCTGCTGATATCGCTAAAGCCATTTCTTATTTACACGATTACAATGCGAGGAAAGATTGTGACAACCATTCATAAAACAGCTAAAAACTTTCCGCCTACGGTCGATCATGATGCCGCAACGATTGCAGAGCTGAAAGCCGATCCGACTTACGCCGAAACCTACCTGCAAATTGCGCTGGAAAATATTTATGAGGATGGCGGTATCGCTGCCTTTTTAACGGCGTTACGCCGCGTGGTAGAAGCTCGCGGAGGGATTAGCGAGATCGCGAAAAGATCAGGGCTTTCTCGCCAGCAGCTTTACAAAACGCTGTCGGCAACCGGAAACCCGACCCTGACCACGCTGACAGCAATCACCCGCGCTGCGGGCGTCAGGCTCAGCTAGTCCCGCAACAGATTGAGCAACCTGCGGCCCTTAAAAATAGAGGCGCTCGAACTCCGCGATCGGTAACGATTTAAACTGACTCAGCCTATGCCGAGATCATTCAGCAGTGAATACCGGCATAAAAGTACGTGAGGGCTTTGTTAAAACCTGAGTGACTATTTTTGCCAGCACCAGGGGTTAAGCAGCATCACGCCCAGCCCGGCAAAGTCTTTAACGTTACGGGTGACGAGCGTCATATTGTGGCAGTAAGCGATAGCGGCAATCATGGCATCATTGGCAGGACGTCGGTCGGGTATATGTAGCCCCGCGCAATAAACGGCGGCTGCCGTGTCAAAAGGCAAAATACGATCTTTAAATTCCGGCATCACCAGGCGTGTAAACCAGCCGCGCAATATCTTTTCCTGGCGAGGATCTTTACGGGCAAGATTAAGAATGCCCTTTTCAATTTCCATCACGGTAATAGCCGAGATAAACATATCTCCTGCATCGACAGTGTCAGTCCAACACGCCACCGCAGGATCTATTTTTGGCGTCCGTGCCTTACGAAGCTCAGAAACCACATTGGTATCAAGCAAATATCTCATGAGAAATCCACGTCCCTGAATACGATATTTTCACGTTCTGGCTCGAAGTCCATCTCCGCCGCCTCAGGCATGGCAAGCGCATCCTGAATATTACGGCTTGAGCCGGTCAATCTTTTATAGTCTTCAAAAGTCAGCAGTACGTGGGCAGGCTTACCGCGATCCGTAATGTAAACCGGCCCGGCTTCTGCGGCCCGTCTGGCGGCCGAAACGGCCTGATTGAACGCCCGGCTGGACATTGTGGTGACAGACATATTGCCTCCCATCGGCGGATGATGTAGAAACGTAACTACATTTTACGCCTGGCGTGCAATATTTCAACCATCGACTTTTGCTTCCGCCAGGCCGGGATCAAAGGCGTGCCGGTTGTTTCTTTCAGTCACAAAAGCCCGCCCTTAAAAATAGAGGCGCTCGAACTCCGCGATGGGCAACGCGCCAGCGTAGAGATAGCCCTGCCCGATATGAATGCCGCGCGCCAGCAGCCAGTCGCGCTGCTCAACGGTTTCCACGCCTTCGGCAATCACTTCCAGCTGCATGATCTCTGCGATAGCCGCCACGATACGCACCATGGCGTTCTCTTCCGGCAGCGGGCTGACGAAGCTGCGATCCATCTTCAGCTTGCTGACCGGCAGCGACTTAAACTGGCTCAGCCAGTTTAAATTGGCGTAGCCCATGCCAAAATCGTCCAGCGCGACAGCGACGCCCGCCTGCTGCAAATCGTTCAGCAGCCGCAGCGCCAACGCTGGTTCACCGACCTGTGCCGTTTCGGTAAGCTCCAGCATCAGGCTGCCTGGCGCAATCTGATACTGTTGGATCAGCGTTTGCAGATGCGCCACCCTGTCCGGTTCGCGCAGCTGCACGGCGGAAATATTCACGCTGAGCGGCAGCGTGATACCGCGTTTTTGCCAGCCAGCCAGCACGCGACAAGCCTCTTCAAATACCCAGCGGCCCAGCGCGTGGATCACGCCGGATTCTTCCGCGCTGACGATCAGGTCTTCCGGCAGGCTCCAGCTGCCGTCCGGCTGACGCATACGCAGCAACACCTCTGCGCCGACCGGCTGGCCGCTGCGCATATCAATCTGCGGCTGCAGGAACAGCGCGAACTGCCCGTCGCTCAGCCCCTGCAAAATATCGTGCTCCTGCGTCAGCCGCTTATGCGCCCGTTCGGTCATGGTGGCATCGAAAAAGAGGATCTGATTTTTCCCTTCAAGGCGCGCCGACATCATGGCCGACGCCGCCCGGCTCAGCAGCTCCGTCGCGCTCAGATGAGCGTCTTCCCGCGTCGCCATACCGATGCTGAGGCTGGGCCGGATCTGCATCTCATGCAGCATAACAGGCTGGGTCAGGCGCAGCAGCAGCAGCCGGGCCATGCGCATGGCGCGGACAGGCGTAGCGCGTTTCATCAGCAGCACAAAATCGCTGTCCGACAGCTGGCCGGTCAGCGTCTGCCCGTCGATGCAGTTGCGAATTTTATCCAGCAGCGTCAGCGTCAGCGCGTCGCGCTGCTCGTCCGCCACCACGCCGTTCGCTTCCTGTAGCGTCTCGATGCGCAGCACCATCAGCGTGAAGCCGTCTTTATCCGCTATTGCGTTGATGTGCTGCTCAAGCAGCGCCAGGAACAGCGTCTGATTGGGCAGATTGGTCAGCGCAACGCGCGTAGTCAAACGACGCATCTCATCGTGCACCGTCTCGATAACTTGCTGATTGTGGTTATAACTGCGGATCAGCATGCCCAGCTCGTCGTCGCGATGGCGGGCGGGCAGCGCCAGCTGATGGCCGATCGCCTCCTGCGGCGGCAGATCGTGCAGCTCGGCGGCGATCCTGCGCAGCGGCCTGACGATCAGTTTATTAATGCACCAGCTGATAGCGACCGACAGGATCAGCGCCAGCAGCAGGTAGGTCGTCACCATGGTGGAGAGCGCGCTGAGGATAAACTGATAAACGCGCCAGGAGTCCGCCTGCAACACCAGCAGCGCCAGCGGCTTGGGGTTGGAAGGCCCCACCGAATAGAGCGGCACCGTGATTTGCACCGGCAGTTCAAAAATAGTGGCGATAAGCTTCGGCACCGGCTTCGTCGGTTCAAAATCGGTGTGCAGCGTCTGTAGCCCGTTGGGCAACACGACTTCGGCGCGCGCCAGAATACCGGCGGGCTTAAGGGAATTAAGAATACGTTCAGCCTGGCCGATATCCGCCTTCAGCACCGACTGCGACAGCGGCTGGCGCACGGTATGCGCGACGTTTTCCATCTGCTGGGCATAGTCAATCCTGCGCTGCTGCACAAAATGGAAAAGTTGAATGACGATAAAAATCAGGATGGTGACCACCGCGACGCCGGATACCGTCGCCATCTGTTTTATCGTTAACGAACGACTAACGCGCAAGCCTGTTCTCCGCAAAGCTGACTGCCGCCAAAGCGGGCGGCAAAAACAGCCCTGAGTATATCCTATGACAGGCGCTTGTTAAGTTATCCCTTGCAGCCAGGGGTCGATTAGGTGTTTTCCGACAGGAAATCGGCGCTCGGACAACACAGATCGCTATTTAAAGTCCGCATAAGGCGTCAGCGGCTGCGACGGCATATCGAGATCGCCTTCCCAACCCGCCATGGAATAGCGCAGATAAATCATGCCGTGGCTGGGCGTATAGTCCTCCGCCTGCTGAATATCCATTCCCAGGCCCAGCGTCCAGTGCGCGCTTAACCGACGCTCTACCGCCGCCTGCAGCGTATAGCCAAAGCCACTGCTACTGCTGCTGGTGCCCTGCGGATTATCGCTGGTCAGCGCGCCGAAACTTAACGGATAGCGCGACTGCGCGTGGGTGCGGGAGTGGGACCAGGAAACCGAACCGCCCACGTCGAACGACCAGTTTTCCGTGCGCTGACGGTAATTGAGCGGCACCGACAGCGAGTTATAGGTTTGCGGGCTGTAGTAGCCGCCCTGGCCGAGCGAATAGTCGCTTAAGTCGCGGGTGTAGTGCCATAACATGCCGTTCAGGCCAATAGTTGCCCGTCGGTTGTCTTCGTTGAGCAGCTTATAGTAGTAGCCGACCATCAGCCGTTCACGGGCGTTGTCCTTGACGTTTTCACCGGTGATCTGATGGGCGCTGATATCGGCCCAGACGCCGTGCGCGCCGCCTTTGTCGTAGCTCAGGCCCACCGCGCCGCCGGTGGCGACCACGCCGCCCCAGGTTTTGCCGCTGGCGGTATTGGGATCGCGCGCGCCCGCGTAGGCCAGCAGCGAGCTGGAAATGGGACGGCGGGAGGCGGTGAGCGACACGCCAAGATCGCTCAGGCTGGTGTTCCAGGTGAAGCCGCCAACCCAGTTGGTTACCTCAAAGCCCAGCGGCGTGGTGCCGATATCCGCCGACCATTTGTCGCTGTTGTAGCCGACGCCAACGCTGGTGCCGTTCTGATGCTGGCGGAAATCCCGGTTGCAGGTTGCGTCAGCATTGGCGCAGGTGCCGAAATTTTCATCAATATTGCCGAGGCTGTTGGGCGAGAAGGTGCCCGCTGAAATATCCACGTTATCCAGCCGCAGCCAGCCTTTGCCCTGGCCGAACGGCGTTTCCGCCTGCGCCATAGTAGTGTGCGCGGTGAAATCGGAAACACCGCCGGTGCCTTTATTTCTGGCGTAATCCTCCGCCAGCGTCAGCGTGGTGTCCTGCTGGCGCGCCAGATCGGCCGCTTCGCTGCGGATGCCGCGCTTCAGCCAGTCATCCTGCTCGTTATTGCGCGTCAGCCGCGTATAGTCTTCGGTGCTTTGCGGCGCCGTCGTAGCGATGCCGCTGGCGACCATCGCCTGACGATAATCATACTGCGCGGCGGCAGGATCGTTCTGCGCCGCTTCCAGCCTTGCCGCATCGCGAAACACCAGCGCGCTGCTTTGCGAAGGCATCTCCTGCGCCGCCTTTGGCTTGAGCAGGCCATACAGCGTGGCGGCGCGGGCGGTATCGCCGACGCTTTGCGCCGCGTTCGCCACCCGCCGTCCGGTATTGACGCTGGCTTCCGCTACGGCCGACGGTAAAGCCTGCAACTGCTGTTTGGCGGCGGGCAGATCCCCTAACGCCACCAGCGCTTCGATTTCGCCCAGCCGCGCGTCGTTATTCTGCGGCTCTTTCTCGCCAACGTCGCGATAGCGCGTCAGCGCCTGCTGCGCATCGCCGCGCGCCAGCGCCCAGTCCGCCTCGGTCAGCGCAATGCGGCTGGAAGGCGGCAGCTGGCCCAGCAGGGCAACGGCCTGGCTTTCCTGGCCGTTGGCGCGCAGCTCTTCGGCGCGGGCAATAACCCTGTCCGTTTCCAGCCGATCGTTCAGCGCCTTAATGTTCGCGTCCCATTTTGCGGCGGGCAAAGCCTGAAGCTGCCGCATCGCCTCCTCTGCGCGATCGCTGCCGGAAAGATAGAGCGCGTAAGCATAGGCCTGCGTCGGCACGCCGGGCTGGCGCTGCGCCATTGCCGCCATCTGCCGATCCGCCGCCTGAGGCTGGCCCGCCTGACGCAGCGCGCCCGCCAGCCGATAGTTCAGCCAGATATCATCCGGTGCGCCCTGCTGCGCCTGGCGATACTGTTCCGCCGCCTCTGCCCAGCGCCCGGCCGCCGCCTGTTTATCGCCTTCCGCACTCAGCGTGCTGCTGCGCAGGCTGGCGAGCGTCGCGCCAAGCGAGCGCTTCTGCGCCGCAGGCAGGCCGTTGATAAAGGCCAGCGCCTTTTCCGGCGACTGCTGTTGATAGAGCGTGACCAGCCGCTGCGTCGCCGTGGCGTTGTCCGGATCAAGCTGGCGCGCGCGGCGGAAAAGCGCCTCGGCGGCGTCGGCATTTTTCTGCGCCACCGCCACATCGCCCAGGCCAATCAGCGCGTAGCCGTCGGTGTTGTCCAGAGCTTGCGCCTGCTGATAGCTCCGCGTCGCGCCGCGAACGTCGCCTGCCGCCAGCGCTTTGTCGCCTGCGGCAATCGCCAGCCAGTAGCGGTTGGATTGCAGCAGGCTTTGCCACTTACCGATGTCCGTGCCCTGCGCATCTGCCGCCACGGCGCGCTGAAAATAGCCGTCCGCTTCTTCACGTTTGTTAGCGCGCGACAGCGCCTGACCCATCGCGCCCAGCAGATCGGGATCGTTGGGGCTGGCCTGTAGCGCCGCCCGCAGCGCCGGGATCGCCGCCGTGCTCTCGCCTTTATCGATCAGCGCCAGTCCGCGCAGCCGCTGTTGATAGGCGGGATCCGCCAGCATTTGCTCCTGCCGCGCCAGCTCAAGCTGACCGTCCGCCTGCGGTTTATCGCTGGTGAAGGTGCGCAGATAGGTTTGCAGCTGCGCCACGGTCTGTGAGGTAACCGGCTGCGACCTGATGTCGTTCAGCCACAGCTCGGCGGCCTGCGTCCTTCCCGCCGGTTCGTTGGCGACCTCCTGTAGCTGCTTAATCGCGGCCGCGCGGTTGTCGCCAAGCTGCATCTGCGCAATCGCCATTTTGACATTGACGTTGCCCGGCGCGTCCCGATCCAGCGCCTCCAGCTGCGTTAAGGCCAGCGGCTGCTGCTCGGGCAGGCGAGCCACCAGCCGCCAGTATTCCAGCGCGAGATCGCTGGAAGGAAACACGCCGTGGAACAGCTTGTCCCAGGCCGCTCGCGCCTCGGGAAGATGGCCGGAAGCCGCCAGCAGTCTGGCCTGCTGTAGCTGCTGCCGTCCTTCTTCGGCAACCAGCAACAGGCTCGCTTCGGCCTGGCGAGTGGCTACCGCGTCGGGGGCGATTGTTTTCAGTCGCGTCAGCCTTTCCCGCGCCCGATCCTGCTGGCCCGAGCGCAAATCCTGACGGATCTGCGCCGCCAGCACCTGCGGATTGTCCGGCGCAATCTTTTCCAGCCGATAAAGCGACTGGCTGACCAGATCGAACTTGTTGGTCGCTTCGCCGACGCGCACCTGCTGTAGCAGCCAGTCAACGGGCGAAACTTGCGCCGTCTCGGCCGCCATGCCGCTCAGCGGCAGCAGCAGCGCGGGTGCCAGCCAGTGCGGGTTCATTACAGATCGTCCTCATCGCCTAAGCGACGGCGGCTGATGCTGCGCATTAAACGCCACAGCAGCAGCGCGAACAGGATCACCACCACGGCGGCAAACGCGGCCAGCATAATCGGATGCGTGGCCAGCGCGTTCCAGACGCGCTCCCACCACGGCAGATGGCCGATATACCAGGTGTCGCCCACGCGCAGGCTGTTCACGCCGGATTCCCGGATCACCGAGGCCGAACCGAAAATCGCCGCGCGTTTACCGCTGTCGATCAGCGCGCCGTTCAGCAGCTGCCAGGCGCGAGGACTGTCCGCCAGCAGCGCCACCACGCTTCGCTGGTCGTGGAAAGGTGATTTAAAGCTGACGATCGCCGCCATCGGCCCGCTGGAGCTGATGGTGGTCTGGCTTTCCGCGTACATGTCGTTAGTCGACAGAGGCCGCGTGGAAAAGTCGTTCTGGCGATTAGGCTTGTTGACCCAGCTTTTCGCCGCATCCACCAGCAGGTTGATTTTGCTGTCGTCCTTCAACGTCTGCGGGATTTCGCCAATCATCAGCAGATCGTCATCCTGCTCTTGCGCCTTGCTCCAGTCATCGGTCATTTTCACTTTCAGCGCCGGATAGCCGGTCTGCGCAGAAATATTGCCCAGCGCGTTCAGCAGCGCGCTGACCTTGTCCGCCTCTGGCCGCGCGTTAACCAGCACCAGCGTTTGTGCCAGGTCGGCATTGCGGCTGAAAGGGAAACCCGCGTTGGCGAAGGCACGCAGCGACGGCATCTGTATATAGTGGCGGTAGCCGGAGAAATCGATAGTGGAGTTATCATCAATCACCACGTGATTGGACACCGGGGTAACGGTGGCGCAGCGGCTCTCTTTCGTGGCGCTGTTATAGGTGCCGCCGTAAAAGAGGCTGGCGTAATCGAAGTCGAAGCGCAGCTGGTTTACCACGCCCAGGCGCAGCGCCGGAATGGTCAACTGGGTGCTGCTGTCGGTCAGACCCTGCACCAGCGGGATGCGCAGCAGCTGTCTGCCGTTGTCGTGCTTGCCCGACAGCGGATAATCCTGCACGAACTGGTTGTTCAGGTTAACCGCCAGCCGGGAGCCGTCTTCCTGCATCGGCGTGGTGTAGCGATAGGTGATATTCATATCGATGCCGCGCGCGCGCACCAGGAAGAGATCCGGCGGCAGTTTCAGCGTCAGCGCAATGGGGTTCGGCTGTAGGCCGTCGCTTTGTAGCTGGTTGGCATACTGTTGCAGCTCGCCAAAGGTGGTCGGCCTGTCGGTGCGCACCCAGTTCGGCGCGTCATACGGCTTGCGGGGCATCAGCTCTTTCACCTCGTCCACCGTTGCGCTTTGCCCGCGCAGCAGCACCTCGCCCTGCGCAATCCCCTGCACCGCCTTCAGCAGATCGTTATCGTCGCGTCCCATCACCAGCAGCATTTTCTCCCAGGGATTTTGCGGCTGATTGACGATGGCGATGGTCGGCTTATCCACCGGCGGCAGCGTTTTTAAAAAGTCCGGCCGCTGGTCGTTGGTGGCAAACACCACCGCGTGCTGCTGCTCCGGCAGCTGGTTATAGAGCACCGGAAACGACTGCCCGCGCCAGTCCGCTTTGGTGCCGAACCAGGAAGCCAGCACGGCGGCGGCTTTTTGCTGCCCCAGGCCCGGCGCGCCGGCAAAGACCATCGGCAGGATCAGCGGACGGTTATCGCGCGAATCAAAAAACGGCTCCGGGAAATGCGAGAGATCGTCCTGCAGCGGCAGCTTTTGCAGCGTCAGCGCCAGCGAGCTTTCCTTGCCGATATCCAGCCAGACGGCGCTGTTAGCGGGGTTTTCGCACATATTGGCGTAGTGGCCGACCAGCTCCAGCCGGACGCGGTTAAAGTCGCTGATAAAACGCGGATCCAGCGGCAGCTGGATCTGGCTGGTTTTGCCTGCCTGATCCTGCGCGATCGGCACCAGTCCGACCATTTCATCGTTCAGATAGACCTTAAGATGCGAAACCACAGGCAGCAGCGCAGGCGAAGGGCGATAGCTGAGCGTCAGCAGCGCTTTGGTCACCAGCTCGTCGCTGCGCACGCCGAATTCAATCTGCCCCTGGGTTCGGGTGCCGGTCAGCGTGAAAACGCCCGGCGGCGGCGCGATCTGGGCAAAAGTGCGCGTCACGTCGCGTACCGGCGCGGCGGGATCGACAGCGACCGGCGCGGCAGGATCGGCCGCGGCAGGCGCGTCCGTAGCGGTCATCGGCAGCGGCGCAGAGTCGGGCGCCGCCCAGGTCAGCGGCATAACGCCCATCAGAACAGCAGTGAACCAGCGTAGTTTTCTCGTCATCGTTTCATCATCAACTTTGCGTCAGTGGATCGTGGGATCGGGTCGCCCTGGGCCCCTCGGGAAAAAGGAAGCCAGCCAGCTGGTCAGACGCGTCAGCCCGGCAAACAGCCCGCGCAGCGGCTGCGGGCCGTACTCCGCCAGGCGCAGATAGCCTTTAAAGCCCAGCACCATAATGTCAGCGAAGCTCTGCATCGGTTTGTCTTCAGGAAAACTGTCCTGCCACAGCGCCCAGGTATCGGCGCGGGCGAAGGTGCACTGGATAAATTCCACGTGCTGTCCGGTAGTCAGCTCATGCAGGCGGATCCCGGCACGGCGGCCAAAGGTACGCTGCACCACACAGGGAAAACTGAATTCCTGCTGGCCTCGCCGCAGCAGCAGCCAGACCTTTTCATGTTCCTTCAGCTGGTTTTCCTCGCGCAGCTCCAGGCCGACGCCGCCGTCGGAGTAGTCGCGCAGCGTGCACGGCAGCATATGGCCATCTTCACGAGCCAGCGCCGCCGGCATGGCGATCTCTACCCTGTGCGCTTCACGCAGCTGGCGCGCCTCGACGGAAACCGCCACCGCGCCGCCCAGGATAATCATGTTGTAAATCACCCAGACCACGCTGACGAGCACCGTCAGGATTTCCGTGGGCGGGCCATAGTTCAGCCGCCAGACGGCAGCTATCAGACCGGCGACGTTAATCAGCACCAGCAGCATATAGGGTCGGGTGATCACCCAGTCGAGATGCTGCTCTTCCACCAGGCCGCCCTTGGCCGTCACGTTGAATTTGCCCTTATGCGGATTGAACAGCGCCACCGTGGTCGGCCGCGCGATATACCAGGCCAGCACCGTTTCGTAGACCTCGCTCCAGAACGAGTGTCGCCAGCGGCCCTGAATACGCGAGTTGGTCAGGCTGGTGTGCAGCATATGCGGCAGCACGAAAATGGCGATAGCCAGCGCGGGGGCAAAAATGATGTAGGCGTGAAAAAGCAGAAAAGCCAGCGGCGCGAGCAGGAAGATCAGCCGGGGAATGCCGGAAAGGAAGTGCAGCATGGCGTTGGCGTAGCAGAGCCGCTGCACCAGCTTCAGCCCTTTGCCCGTCAGCGGATTATCCAGTCGGAAAATCTGCACCATGCCGCGCGCCCAGCGGATGCGCTGCCCGATATGGGCAGACAGGCTTTCTGTCGCCAGCCCGGCCGCCTGCGGAATACGAATATAGGCGGAGGTGTAGCCTTTGCGGTGCAGGCGCAGCGAGGTATGCGCATCCTCGGTCACGGTATCCACCGCGATGCCGCCGATTTCATCCAGCGCGGTACGTCGGATCACCGCGCAGGAACCGCAGAAAAACGCAGCGTCCCACACGTCGTTGCCGTCCTGCACCAGCCCGTAGAACAGCGTGCCTTCGTTCGGCGTCCGGCGGAAGCGGCCCAGATTGCGTTCAAAAGGATCGGGCGAGAAAAAGTGGTGCGGTGTTTGCAGCATCGCCAGTTTGGGGTCTTTCACAAACCAGCCCAGCGTCATTTGCAGGAACGAGCGCGTTGGCACGTGGTCGCAGTCAAAAATCGACACGAACTCGCTGCGGCAATGGGTACGCAGTGCATGGTTGATATTGCCCGCTTTGGCATGTTCATGCGTTGGACGCGCCACGTAGTGCACGCCGATTTTCTCCGCAAAGGCGCGGAACTCCTCGCGATTGCCGTCATCCAGCACGTAAATATTGAGCTTGTCTTTAGGCCAGTCGATCCCCAGCGCGGCGTACAGCGTGGGCTTCACCACGCTCAGCGGCTCGTTATAGGTCGGCACCAGCAGATCTACCGTCGGCCAGCTGCTGATATCTTCCGGCATGGACACCGGCGGACGATTAAGCGGCCACAGGGTCTGAAAATAGCCGAGGATCAGCACCACCCAGGCATAGGTTTCCGCCGCGATCAGCAGCACGCCGAAAGTCAGGCTCAGCGGATCGTCCCAGTTCAGCGTCGAGGTGTAGCGCCACCACAGATAGCGGCAGGAAATCGTCAGCGACAGCACGATCAGCATCATGGTCGACAGGCGGCCAGGGATGCGCCGTACCACCATCGCCACGCCCCACAGCAGCGCGACAAAGATAAACTGCGTAAAGAGATCGAACGGCTGCGAGATGCAAAGCAGCGCCAGCGCCGTAGCGATCGCAATCGCCACGCCGAACAGCGCTTTACGCAGCGTTGGCGGCACGCGACGCAGCTGGCGTTCAACCCGCTTTTCCATGTCGCGCGCGGCCGCTTTTTCCGGCAGCTTGTCCAGCCAGTTATAGAAGCGCTGGCGCGGCGTTCTCAGGGTATAGCGGCCTGCACGCTCGCTGAGCGAGACGCCGTTAAAAGGAACCACCAGCAGCAGCCACAGCGTTTGCAGCAGATAGCGTAAAATATCCGCAGGATGCGGCCTTTCCGGCGAAATATGCGGATAAAGGCGGCGACGCTGCGCCTGAACCCGCTGCCAGGCTGGCGTTTCAAAACGGAGAAAGGCCCAGCCGAGCGTGACCCAGAAGCACTGGAGCGCGGCGGTTGCCGCCGACGCGCCGTGTTGGCGATAGCCCGCGTAGCGTTCGTGCAGCGCCGCCGTTGCGGCGGGCATCAACAGCCAGTGCAGCGGCCTCATGCGCGCGCCTGCAGATTAATCAGCGCCCAGCTGGCGAAGGTCATCATGCCTTCCGCTGCAAGGCTGTGCGGCCGGTATTCGCCCAGCGGCTGCTTGCTCATCAGCGCTTCCGCCACCGCTTCATCACGATGCAGGGTTAAAGGAATAAAGTTGTTCAGGCTGTTGACCCAAAGCTGATGCAGATCCTGCTGCGCCTTGCTGACCGGAGAAAACTGATTGAGCAGAAACAGCGTGTTGGTGGGGAAAGTTTGCTGAAACAAACGAATATGACAGTTAGCGTCCGGCGTCACCACGCTAAGGATATGGTCGGCCAGCGCCACCATGGCTCGCGTCCAGGGCGTATCGCCAGAGGGCACGTCGAGCAGGATCCAGGGGTAGAGCTTTCTTAACGCGTCGATTTGCGTCAGCCAGGCGTGGGCGTATTTTTCCGGATGGCGAATAAAATCCATCCGTTCATCGTCGTTAAGCCGCCCCGCAGGCACAAAATCCAGCCCCGGCGCGTAGCGCAGCGCGCTCTGCTGCCACGGCTGCCCGTCCATGGCCGCCCGCAGCCAGCCGCGCGACTGCCCCACCGGCATATTAAAGTGCATCCGCAGCAGATTATCGGCCGATAAATCGACGGTAATGACCTGTTCGCCCAGCTGATTGAGCGCCCAGGCAAAAGCAGCGGTCAACGAGGTCGCCCCGGCGCCGCCTCTGACGCTCTGTAGCGCAATCACCGCCATTACTGCTCTCCGGACGACGTAGGATCGGCCAGCTCGGCCAGCAGCGGCCAGCGGTCCAGGATCCCGGCCAGCCTTTCCTGGCGATCGATATCGATATAGCGCCAGTTCTGTAGCGAAAAAGCGCGTTCCAGTTGCGCAATATCGTCCTGGGTTCCACGCGCCAGCGGCCGCGTTTTGTCAGACTGTTGACTCATAGAGATAGCCCCAGAAGGCAGCAAAAAATTCCCCCCGAGCAAGAAAATTCTTAGGTCGGGCGCAGGTCGGTTTGCTATAAGTTGTAATGTATATTAGCCAGAATACAATGATGCTACTTCATTTTTTAACTGGACTACACTCTAGCCGTAGAACAAGCCGGGTTGCGAAATATCTTATGACACCTCCATTTACGTTAGGATTTGAACAGGTCAGAGATGAGTTGATGCTGATGCAGCCGTCGGGATGTTACTGGCTGACGGCCAACCGTCAGGAAGACGCCCGTTGTCTGGCCCGTCAGTGTATCGCCGCGCAGCATACCGTTACGCTGATAGCGTCAGGCCTGGCGCCGGATACGCTGCTTTCGCCCGCGCCCGTCGGCGGGCCTGCGGCCATCCCGCTTTTCTCTCTGCCGGAGACCCGTCGGGCGCTGCACGCTTTTACCGACGATCTGGCTCGCGTGTTGTCAGAAAAACCTCGTCTGGTCCTGTTTTTTGCCCCCGCTTCCCTGTGGGAAAAGTTAAGTCAGGACGAGCTGCGGCTGTGGACAAAAAAGATACAACACTTTCTTAATGCTAAACCCATCACGCTGCTAATCATTAGCTTTGGTTCAGTAATCAACGCGCTGCGCACCCGGCTGCAAAGTCTTTATCGTCATGTCGATGGCCTGGCGCAGCTGGACTGGCAGCAGGACTGCTGGGATTACCGCATCAACTGGTGGGCTAACAGCGGCGGAATGCTGGCCGATCGCGCATTACGTCTGGATCTGAATATGGACCACTTCAGGCTGTTGGAGGCAGAGCAAAGCACGCCGCTGACGCTGAACGACGAAGCGCTCTATCTGGCGGAGAAAACAGTACTGGAAGGCGCGCCGCCGCTGTCGAGCCAGTGGACGCTGTTTGACAGCAATGCGGAACTGCACAACCGCGCGCAGCAGGCCAGCGCGGCAACGGTGATTTTCAGCCTACAGCACAACGACCAGATCCCGGCGCTGGCGGAACAGATCCATAGCCTGCGCCGCACGCGTGGCAGCGGGTTGAAAATTGTGGTGCGGGAAATGCGGGCGTCGCTGCGCTACAGCGACGAGCGGCTGCTGCTGGCCTGCGGCGTCAACAGCATCGTGCCGATCAACGCCACCATGTCGCGCTTTCTGACCATGCTGGAAGGCATTCAGGGACAATCCTATAACCGCCACGTGCCGGGCGATCTCAGCGCGCTGATGAAGTCGATGCAGCCTTTGCAGGCGCGTGGCTATCTGCCGCTGGCGGACTTTTGCCAGTCGGTGACGCTGCTGGTGAACAATACGCTGCTGCCGGAAAACGGCAAAGGGCTGCTGGTGGCGCTGCGTCCCGTGCCGGAGCTGAAGCCGGAGCAGGCGCTGACGCTGTGTAAGCCGCGTCGCTACGGCGATCTGGTTACCCTGCTGGACGACCGGCTCTATCTGTTTCTCTCCTCCTGCCGCTTCAGCGATTTGAATACCGCACTGAAATTTATTTTTCATCTGCCGCACGACGAGATTTTTACCAACCGGCTGGTCTGGCATGAAGACTTGCAGATCCTGTCGGAAGTCCGCCAGCTGACCAGCAAGGTGCCGACCGCCTGGCGGGATGCGCCCGCGCCTGTCGCCGCGCCGTCGGCGTCGGCCGTGACCGCTCCGCAGGCGCGCCGTCAGCCGCACAATATCACCCTTGGCCAGGACACCACGACATGACATTAATGGATGGAGTGCAAATCCTGATCCTGGCGGTGCTGCTGCTGCTGTTACTGAAACCCTTTTACGCCCGCTGGCTGCCCAGGCAGTGGCGGGGACTGGTGCTGCGGGTCACGCCGCCTCGCGCGCTGAAGTACGAAGGCCTCTGGCGGCGTAACTCTTCAAAATCGGATAAGACATGAGTCAACCAAAGACCCGAAAGCCAACGCTCCTGCTGCACTGGCGCGGTCTCGGCGGCTGGAATTTCTATTTCCTGATCAAATTCGCGCTGCTGTGGTTTGGTTATCTGAATTTCCACGCCCTGACCAACCTGGTATTTCTGGCATGGCTGCTGCTGCCGCTGCCCAACGAGCGGCTGCACCGCTGGCGCAACTGGATCTCCGTTCCCATCGGCCTGGGCCTGTTCTGGCACGATACCTGGCTGCCCGGCCCGCAAAGTATTCTCAGCGAAGGCAGCCAGCTGGCCGGTTTCTCCGGCGCCTATCTGCTGGATCTGGTTAACCGTTTCGTTAACTGGCAGATGATTGGCGCCGGGTTCGTGATGCTGGTGATCTATCTGTTTGTCTCCCAGTGGGTGCGCGTGTCGGTGCTGGTGTCGCTGATGCTGCTGTGGATCAACGTGGTCAATATGGCCGGGCCTTCCTTCGCGCTGTTGCCGACCAAAGAGGCGACGCCGCCGGTGGCGCTGAATACCGCGGCGCAGCCGAACAAAGCCGCGGCCAACGCCAACGCGATGGATCAGTCGGCGCCGCCGACCAGCGCCAACCTGACCGCCTATCTGAATAAGTTTTACGCCAGCGAAAAACAGCGCGTAACGACTTTTCCCGACACGTTGCCTGCCGATTCAGCGCCGTTCGATATTCTGATCGTCAACATCTGCTCGCTCTCGTGGTCCGATGCGGAAGTGGCTCAGCTACGCGATCATCCGCTGTGGAAGCATTTCGATATCGTGCTGAACAACTATAACTCCGCCACCGGCTACAGCGGCCCGGCGGGGATCCGTCTGCTGCGCGCCAGCTGCGGCCAAACCTCGCACAGCGATCTTTATAAGCCGACCGATCGCCGCTGCTATCTGTTCGATAACCTGGCAAAGCTGGGCTTTAAAGAGCAGCTGATGATGGATCATACCGGCGTGTTCGGTAACTATTTGCAGGAGCTGCGCGACGATGGCGATCTGCAGGCGCCGCTGATGTCGCAGGCCGGTATCAGCGCGTCCTGGACCTCGTTCGACAGCACGCCGGTCTTTAACGACGGCGAACTGATGCAGCGCTGGCTGGATGAACGGCAGAAGAGCGCGGACGCCCGCACCGCCACCTTCTATAACCTGATCCCACTGCACGACGGCACCCGCGAGCTGGGCAGCACCAAAACCGCCGCCTGGCAGCCGCGCGCTAAGCTGCTGTTCGATCAGCTTGATACCTTCCTGACCAATCTGGATAAATCGGGTCGTCGGGTAATGGTGATGATCGTGCCGGAGCACGGCGCGGCGCTGGAGGGCGATAAAATGCAGATGTCCGGCCTGCGCGATATTCCCAGCCCGAACATCACGCACGTGCCCGTCGGCATTAAGTTTGCCGGGATGAAAGCGCCGCACCAGGCGCAGCCGATGACCGTGGAGGCGCCGACCAGCCTGCTGGCGCTCTCCAATCTGGTTTCCCGCGTGGTGGACGGCCAGGTGTTCAACGCCGCCAACGTCAATATGTCGGTGCTGACCGAAAACCTGCCGCAAACGCAGGTGGTGTCGGAAAACGACAACGCGGTGGTGATGATGTATCAGGGCAAGCCGTGGATCCGGCTGAACGGCGGCGACTGGGTGGCCTATCCGCAATAGCGGAAGGGGCATCGGCCGATGCCCCTTTTTGCTCAGGTCATTTTTTTGCCGTTAAGATCGTACACCGTGCGCCGCCAGCGGTTATCGGGACGATTAACGAAAGCCCCCTGCTCAACCGGCCTGACGGCATGAATAATGTTGCCGTCAGCATCGGTTTGCACCTCGTTCCAGTTGGCCGAACAGTGCAGATAGTCTGCCGCCAGTAAAGCGATTTCCTCCTCGCTGAAGCCGACCGCTTCCCGCCCGTGGCGAGCGGCATGGCTCAGCGCCAGCGCTTTGTCACACAGCGGCAGCAGCTTATCCGGTAGCGCCAGCGCCTGGTCGGCTTCATCAATAGCGGTAAATACCACGCCCGCCGCCCGGGCCGCCTCCATCATCACCCTCAGCGCCACTTTCGCCCAGTCGTTGCGCACGGTGCGCCGCAGTACCGCCGCCGCGCCGCTGCGTTTTTGCAGCATTCCGTAGCGATCGGCGGGCATCCTGTCGTCAAACCAGCTGCGTATTTCTACCTCGCCGTTATCAACGTAAGGCGCAATCGCCGGATAGCCGCGCAGGGCCTCCAGCGCTTTGCTGGCGGCGCGGTAGACCCTGGTCTCTTCGTCCGGGGTAGAGAGCGACACGGTTTCAAACTGCGGGCGGGTCAGAAAACAGCTTTCCTGTTCGACAGCGTGATAGCCGCCGCCGATATCCGAATGGGCGCCCGGCAGCGCCACCTCAGGCCAGGCAGGCCGCACGCTGTTCAGCGCGAAGTTAAAGCGGCATTCGTGCTGCGCGGTAAGATGAAAGACTTTCTCCGCCACGCCGGGCCGCAGCGCCAGATTGACGTCGCCGCTGTCCGCGCTGTTAGGGTTCAGACCGTTCGCCAGCGTCGCCACGGCGGCTACCGTATCAAAGAGGCCCAGAAAACGGGTTTTCCCGGCTGGCGAACCGCGATATTCCACGCCCTCCAGCCCTCTTTCGATCGCTTCAATAAGGGCGCTGTCGCCATTAAACACGCGGTTGGCAAAATGGCGCGCGGCGGCGGCGCCCCGGCTGAAGCCGAAAAGATCGAATTGCAGCTCGTTGATAACCAGGTTCGGCTGGCGGATAGCGTAATTGCGCAGCGCCTCAACCAGCGCGGCAACGGCTTTGTTGGTTTTCGCCACGATGCCCCGGCTGCCCGTGCCGAACGCCATATTCAGCGCCCTGTCCGCCGCGCCCGCTTCCGTGCCGATGCCGTCGATATAAAGACGCTGCTGGCTCTGCCCACCCGCAAGGTCGGTAGCGTACAGCGAATGCAGCCGATGGATGTTGGTGTAGTGACCAATATGGCTGCCGAGGGCGCTATCGCGAAAGCCCAGCGTCTGCTTTGCGGCCTGCCGCCAGGCCGCCAGCGCTTCGCTGTCCTCCGGCGCAGGGCCGCCCGTCTCCAGACTGCTGCGGGCGTTCAGCGCGTTATTGCCCGTGCCGTCAAAAAAGATGCCGAGGGTAAGAGTGACGACGGCTTGCTGCTGTGCGCTCTGGTCGTCCGCAGAGGCGCGCAGTAGCAGGCTCATCTGGGTATCCGGTCAGTTTCAGGGGCGGCCAGTAAGCCGCTATAGCCGGATCAATACAAGGGGTTACCGTCGCCAATTTTGCCGGGCACGCGGTAAAAATTAGTAGGGTATTCAAATCGTTAATTATTTCAGGCGGGGAAGGAGGTGGGCGGTATCGCCGAAGAGAACGCGCACGACGGCAGACGGGAAACCTTCCGCAACAGACGGGCCGTTGCGGAAGGTCAATCGTCACGGAAAGGATATTACTGGCTCTTATAAGCCAGCCAGGCCAGCAGCTGCAGGCTGGCAGAGTAATAATCCTGATCCTCCGTCAGCTGGTCGCTGAGGTAGCCGGTCTGATTCAGGGTTAAATCACGCACCGCCAGCAGGCCGCCAGCCATATTGTAAGGCGCCTTATTACCGTTGCTGACGTCGATCCACGCGGGCGTTTTATCACGCGCGAAGCCCGTCCAGAAATGCTGGAAAGGCACCAGCTGCAGGCTCTGCGCATCGTACCAGTAGAGATAAAGCGGCACGCGGATAGCATCGTAAGAGAAGCGCGGCGGCCAGCCAATGCCGGGCGCGACGCTGCCGTCAGCGTTCAGCGCTACCCAGTCGGTTGGCAGCGCGGCGTCGCCGAAACGCATTTTCGGCAGCAGATCCATCCCGCTGTCGATCAGGTTCGTCCACACCTTAAGATGGCTGCGCGCGGCAAAATCCCGCCAGGCCGGGAACAGGAAATAAGAAGGATTCAGCACCACGTAGCTGGTTTTATTAAACCCCCGATCGCCCGGCAGCATCACGGTG
Organism: Erwinia plantamica; assembly: GCF_043420595.1. Taxonomy (NCBI): domain Bacteria; kingdom Pseudomonadati; phylum Pseudomonadota; class Gammaproteobacteria; order Enterobacterales; family Erwiniaceae; genus Erwinia; species Erwinia plantamica. Next base: position 37,011 of record NZ_JBGCUC010000015.1, on the reverse strand, counting down.
TGGCCCGCGTAGGTAATCACTTCTTTGGCGACAATGGCGCGCTGAATAGCATCGGACGCCTGCAGCCAGGCGTTGTTCTGCCATTTCTGGCCCGCTTGCAGCAACGCCCAGGCGATCAGCACATCGCCGTCGGAGGCGCTGTTCTTATCCGCTACGGGATCGGTCGCGTCAGGCACGTATTTCCAGTAGAACAGCCCATTTTGCGGGTTTTTCAGGTGCTTTTGCGTCCAGTTCCACAGGTTAGCGAAGCTTTCGCGATCGTTATTGGCGACCGCCAGCAGCATGCCGTAGCCCTGGCCTTCGGTGTGGCTGATATTTTTGTTGCCGGTATCCTGAATACGGCCTTCACTGGTTAAAAAGCGGCTTTTAAAGGTGCTCCAGCCGTCGGCGGCGCTGGCCTGCATACAGCCCAGCACCATTACAATCATCAATACGCTCGCCCTGAGCAGAGTCATGGATAAATTCCTTACAGCTGATAGCGAAAAGTAGCAGTCGTGCTGCCGGTATCGAGGCAGGTCAGCGAAACGGTCGGGCTGCCGCCCTGCTCGCCCAGCCAGCGGGCGTAGAGGCCGCTCAGCACCGCGCCCAGCGCCTGCCGCCACTGTCGGTCATCCATCTGACCGCCTGCCGACGGCAGGGCCATATGGTGGATCAGCATCGCGGTTTCATGCGGCTGCACGTCGACAAAACCCCAGTTAAAACGCGCCAGCGCCAGATTGATCTGCTGTTCCAGCTCGCCAACGGTGCGCGCCGCGCCCAGCGGATAACGACCGGCCAGGCTGTCGCCCATCTGCCGTAAAAACGCGTGGCTTTCCTGCTCGCCCGCGTTGTTCAGCATGCCGTTAATCATCAGGCTCAGCAGATCGAACCAGCCGGGCTGATACTGCTGCTGGCGGTAGTAGTTCAGGGTACGTTCCTGAAATTCACTCATTATTTGTCTCCGAGCCTGTAGCGGAAGTAAAGTTGAGCCGTGCTCTCGTTGTAGTCACCAAAGGTGTCGTAACCCAGCTGACCGCCAACGGTGACGTCCTTGCTGACCTTATAATCCGCGCCCGCATGAAGATTATAGCCAATGCCGTTTTTACTGCCGCCCGCGTAGTAAGCCTCGGTGGCGTAACCGGCGTCATAGTAGCTTTGCAGCTCTGCCTGTTTGCCCGGATCGGTCGGGAAGTAGGCGCTGCGATCCTGGGAGTAAGACTGATAGCCCACGGAACCGCCCACTTTCACCTTCAGATCGTCGTAGTTTTTGCTCCAGTCCACCGGGAACGACACGGCCACGAAATCCTGCGGGCTGAAGTAGCCGCCCTGGCCGTAGCTGTAGTAGCTGAGGTTCTTTGAGAAATCCATCCAGCTCATGCTGATGCCGGTTTTCAGCTCGCTGTTACCGTCGTGATAAGGACGTACGTAGGCGCCGGCCGTGCCGTTCAGGCTCTGGTTGCTGGCAACGTTCTCACCGATATAGCTGTAGCCGCCTGCGCCAACATAAAAACCGGCGTCGCCGTTGTCATAGCTCAGCAGCGCGTTGCCGCCGTTTTTGGTGACGGCGCCCCATTTTTTACCGCTCAGCTTGTCTTCGGTGCCGACATAAGAGAGCAGGCTGTCGGTGACGGCGCGCCGTTCGCCGGTCAGGATCAGCGTCAGATAGTCGGTGAGCTTCGGCGACCACTGGATGCCGCCCACCAGCGTGCTGAGATCCTGGCCCAGCGGCGTCGATCCCAGGTCGATCTTAAAGTTGTCATTGGTCAGGCCCAGGTTGACCTCTACACCGGAGGCGGTCTGCGATCCTGGCGAGTTGAGCAGCACGGCCGAAGGCGCGCTGTTATTCGCCTGGGCGATGCGGCCCTGCTCCAGCGCCTGGGTGCCGACGCGAGCGAGCGACGTGCCCGACGCGCTGCCCGCGTTCAGCGTCACCGGCGTCAGCGTAAAGTTGAAGCGCGTATCGCCGTAAGGCACGCTTGACCAGCTCAGCGGTGCTTTGGCCTCGGTCAGCTTGCTCAGGCCCGTTTCGCCGTCGCGTCCTCTGACCTGCACACCGCCCTGCGCCCAGCTGCCGGTACGTTCCTGTAAGCCGTCTATCATGGTATCGATCTGGTGCAGCGTCTGCGCCTGCTGCGAGGCCGCTTCGGTGCCAGCGCCATCGCCCGTCGGCGCCTGCTGCCACGGCATTACGCCGCCGTAAGCGGAAGGCGATTTGCGCGCTATCAGCGTGGTGCGATCCACAAACGGGTTATCCGCCAGCGCCATGCCACCAATCACCGGCGTCGGGCCGCCCTGCAAACCAATCATCCCGCCGCGCGCGCTGCGCAGATAAGCCAGCGCCTGCTGGTGGTCGCCGTCGGCTTCGGCCACGCGCGCCATCAACAGCAGGCGCTCCGGCGTCTGTTCGCCCTGTAATCCCGCCATCAGCGCTTTGGCTTTCGCCAGGTCGTGCGTCGCCAGCGCCACGTCGATAGCGCCCACGCGCGCATCCTGCGTTGGCGTGTCGCGGGTCATCAGGTAGTCATAAACCACGCCCGCTTCTTTGTTCATTTTGCCGGACTGATAAAGGCGGCCCATCGCAAACATCAGATCGCTGTTCTGCGGATCGCGCTGCAGCGCGCCGATCAGCTTGTCGTAGGCCGCCGCGTATTTGCCCTGAGTGCGCAGACGGTCGGCTTCGTTGATCAGATAGCCGTTCTGGATACCGGCCAGCTGGTCTGGCGTACTGTTAGCCTGAAGCGTCGGGCTGCTCAGGAAGCTTTGCGCTTCGCCGCTCAGTCTGGCCTGGTTCAGCACCGCGACCTGAAGCGCGTAATCGCCCGCGTTGCCCTGTACGCCGCGCTGCATATTGCCGCGCACCACGGCGACGGCCGCATTGAGATCGCCCGCGTCGGCCAGCCCTTTCGCCAGGCTGCCCGCATCCGCCGGGTTGGTTGGCGGATTCACCGTCAGCGCCCGCAGCGTGTTGGCCGCGGCGGCCGTCGATCCCTGCGCCAGATACTGCTGCGCGACCGCCATTTGCAGATTGAAGTTCACGCGGCGAGAAAGTTCACGCATGTCGCCGTTCTGCTGATGAACGCGCGCCAGCAGCGACTGCGCCTGCTGCCAGGCACCGCTTTCGCTGGCGAACAGCGCGGCGGCATAGATTTCACTGCTGCCGGCGCTGGCGCGGAAAGCGGGCTGCATCACGCCAGCCGCCTGCGCGGTGTCTCCCTGCTGCTGATAAAGGCGAGCCAGGTCAAGCCGCAGCCAGGCATCGTTCGGAAAACGCTGCATCCCGGCGGACAGCAGCGCAATAGCCCGCTGAGGATGGCCGGACTGCGCCGCCTGTTTGGCTTCGCGGCGCAGCGGATCGCTGGTAACACCGGGACGCGGCGCGACGCTGGCCCGCACGCTTTCCGGCAGCGCGGCGAGCAGCGCGTTGGCCTCGCTGCCCCGGTTCTGCTGGCGCAGCACGTAAAACAGGCCTTCCTTCGCCGGACGGTTATCCGCATCGCTTTGCAGAATGGCGCGATAGGTTTGTTCGGCGGCGTCCAACTGATTGTTGCGGCGCTGCACGTCCGCGCGGAACAGCTTCGCCGCCATGCCTTTTTCGCCTTCCGCCTGGCTCAGCGGCTCGCTCAGGCTCAGCGCCTGCGCGACGTCGCCCGTCTTCAGCGCCTGCTGCGCGGCGGCCAGCTGGCCGTAGAAACGGGCATCGGCAGCCTGCTGCTGGCGCTGCTGGCCGTTATCGCCGCCCTGCTTCGCCGCGCGTTCGAGGTAGTCGGCGGCCGCCGCATAGTTGCCGCTGCGCTGCGCCACATAGCCCAGCCCCGCCAGCGCGTCGGCGTCTTCGGGATTGGCCTGCAAGACATGATCGAAGGCGTTCTGTGCACCGGACACGTCGCCGCTGTTCAGCGCAGTAAAGCCTTCGCCTTTTTCCGCACCGCCCGCGTTTTTACGGAAATAGTCCATTACCGCGCTGTCCTGCGGATGGCGTTGCTGCCACGCCTGGTAGAGCGGCGCATCTTCCGGCTTCGCGGCCAGCCACAGCATCGCCTGGCGCAGCGAGCGATCGGCATCGTCATTGCCCTCTGCCATGCCGCTTAACGTCTCCATGCCTTCGCGTCGGGTGGCGGCGTCGTAGGTCAGCGCCTTGCCCAGCGCCAGCCTGGCACCGGTATCCTGCGGATGGGCAGCGGCGAACTGGCGCAGCGCGTCAACCGCCTGCGGCAGCAGCGTGCGGTCGCCCGCCATCGTCAGATAGTATTCGGCGGCCACGCTGGCCGGCGGCTCGTTGCCGCTGAAGGTGTTGCGCCAGGTTTGCAGCGAGGCGGCGATATTGCCGCTGCGGGCCTGCTGACGCGCCAGCGCCAGCTGCGCCGCAGGGATGGACTGAAGCTGACGGGCGTTATCCAGCTCGCTCAGCCGTGTATCCTCTGGCGACGCTTTGCTGAGCCGCTCGCGGAAGGCGGACGCCGTTGTTTTATCGCCGCTCTGCTGTGCCCACAGCGCCATCAGATACAGAGCCTGGACGTTATTGCCGTCCACCATCAGCACCTTATTCAGCGCGTCACGCGCCAGCTCGTCATGCGCCTTCTGATGCCAGTAGTTAGCCTGGTCGAACAGCGCCTGCAGGGCCGGATTAGCGCCGGTGGAAGCCGCGCCCGCCGCCAGCGTAATGCACGGCAGGCCCAGCGCGATAAGCGTTTTGATCGTCATAGTCATTTTTTCTCGCCCGGCGTCTGCCGCTCGTGCTGCGGATTCAGCCGTTTCCAGGCGTGCCGCTTCAGCAAAATAAAGGTGCTCAATCCCACTATGGTGGAGAGCAGCAGCGCTATCAGCGCCAGCACGACCGCGTGCTGGCTGGCATACCACACCACCATCATGTACCACGGCATTTCCCCGCTCGGGAACTGCGCGCCGACGCGGAAACTGCGGATGCCGTTTTCGCCGGTGATTATCGCGGTATCGCCCCGGATCCCGGCGTTAATGCGCTGCAATTTCAGGTCATTATGCAGGCTCGCCAGCTGCGCATCGTCGGTCGCTACGGTCGCCACCACCACGTGTGAAGGGCTCCACGGCGAGCGATAGCTGATAAAACCGCGCCAGTCTTCGTTAGAAGAGAAATAGCGATCCGCATCCACCGCCTGGCGACTCCAGTCGCCGGCCAGCCAGCCGCGCAGGTTATCCAGCAGCGTCGGCTCTTTCACGCCCAGGGTGTGGCCATTGACTTCAAACGGCGAATGCCGCAGCAGCGCCTGGTTGAAGTCGCTTTGCGCCAGCGTGGAGAACGCCAGCACGTCGCTGTTGCGCAGCCAGTCAGGCTTGCCGGCGGGCACGCCGAACAGCACGCGGTTGCCGCTCAGCGCCACGCCGGTAGCGCTACCGGCACGTCCCGCCATATCCAGCAGCGCGCCGATCTCCGCATCGCTGGGCGAGGCAGGCAGCAGCAGCACGGTTTGCGAATAGTCAGCAAAGCGCGTAAACGGAAAAGCGGCGCCGACAAAATAGGAAAGATTCGGCAGCAGAGTGAAGTGGCGCGTATGGCTCAAATCGATCCAGGCGTCATCCTCGATGCGGCTTTTGATGTTGTTATTGGTCAGTACGCTGCACGGCGCGCTGGCCTTCGGCTTGATGTTGAAATAGAGCTGGAGCTGGTTGTCGCCGTAAATCAGATAAGGGTCGAACTTCAGGGTATATTTCTCCTGACGCGCGTCGCCGCCCAGCCGGTGCCAGATGTTTTCCAGCAGCCCGACTTTATTTACGGTCAGATTGCGCAGGAAGGTGCCGTTCAGACTGACGTTGAGGAAGGAGTTATCTTCATCAATCCAGCTTTCCGACGGGAAACGATAGTTCAGCTGCACCGGCACCGTTTCGCCATCCCACAGAAATAAATCAGGCGCGGCGCGGAAGTTTACCTTCAGGGCATCGTGCCAGATGCCGGTAGTGGTCAGGCTTTGATCCTTGCGCAACAGCTCGCTCAGGCGCACCGGCCGATCGGTGTTGATCCAGCGCGGCGCGTCATAGGCCTTGCTCGCGGGAATAGCCTGGCGACCGACCGCCAGCGAGTCGCTGTCGACGCTCAGCGGCTGGGTAAGTCGCCACGCGGCCTGACGCAGATCGTCATCATTATTGCCGATCACCAGCATCAGCTTGTAAACCGGGTTAATCGGATTATCGACCATCTGCAACGTCGGCCCGTTCACCTGCGGCACGGTTAGGCCTGCGATGGTTTCGCCTGGCTTCGCGAAGACAATGCCGTTTTTCTCCGGCATATCGTTACGCAGTACCGGAAAGTTGGCGCCGCGATAGTCGGTCTGGATCCCCAGCCAGGAGGAGACGGTCGCCGCCGCGCTGACTTTGCCCGGCGTGACGGCCGCGCCAAACACCATCGCTATGCTGGCGGGCGTCATGCGCTGCGCATCAATAAACGGGCGCGGGAAATTGCGCAATTTATTGCCGATATTCAGCTGCTGTCCTTCAAGCGCCAGCGTGGTGGCAGGCAGAATAGTCACCTGATAGCGATCGTTATCGCGCTCGCACAGCAGCCGATCCGCGTCGTTGATCTTAAAGCTCAGGTTGTTGCTGGACACCACCATCGCGGCCGGAATATCCAGCTGATACTCTTCGCTGGCGCTGTCGGAAGCGCTCAGCGGCAGCGTGCCCAGCGGCTGACCGTTCAGCATCAGCTGCATGGAAGCGTTGCGCGCCGCCAGCGCTTTGGAGACCCTGAGCGACAGATTCAGCCGCGCATTAGTGATCACCTCATCAGCGGGCAGCGTAAAGACAATGCCGGACTGCAGCTGGCTGCCGGTCAGCAGAATGCCGTTGGCCTGGCCCATCTGCGCCACGGAGATGGTGCTGGTCAGCGGCTGGTTCAGTAATGCCACCGGCGCGGCGTTATCGGCGATGGGCGGCAGCGGCGGCAGGTCTTCTGCCGCTCCGGTTCCAGCCGGCGGCGGGATCTGCGACAGCGCGCTGCTGTCCTGCGTCACGCTGTCGGCGGCATACGCCTGTCCCAGCGTCATTACGCCAAGACAAAGGATGGCTAAAAGCTTTTTCATGCCGCGCTATCCTCATTGGCCTTGAGTGCCTGACGTTTGGCGCGTCGGTCTTTCCAGGTGAGCCAGAACAGTTCGAAGACGGTGCGGACGATGGTCAACAGCGAGCGCAGCGGCTTGTCCTTCGGCCCTTCCGGCTTGATCCACGCATCGGCGCGGGCGAGCACCACGCGCACCAGTTCACGACGGCGCGACAGCGGGATTTCAGCAAATTGCAGGCGGATCACGCCGTCATCTGCGCCAATCGTGCTGACAGGAAGCGAGATCGCGCCGGAGTGCAGCATCAAATCGATCGCCTCAATAACATCCGTTTCATGACGGCTGTCCGGCGCCGTGACCTGCACGCCGCCCATAGAAAGGTTCACCGTGGTGGAGCGCGACGAAATGCCGCTGGCGTAATGCATGATCACCGGAATATCGACGTCGATACGAATGGTTTTGCGCGTCTGTTTGGTTTCACGCGCCACGGCAATCGCGGCCATCAGAATAATCAGGCTGAACAGCGCCCAGCCAACGTTAAGCGCGATAACGTAAGGATCGACGCCAAAATAGTTATGCGCTGCGGCGCGCACGACGCCGCTGACCACGCCCGCCAGCAGCAGGGCGGCGCAGATTACGTGCGGACGCACGATGTTAAAGTCGAAAAAGCCGGTATTCAGCAGGCCGCCTTTGTCGGTGACGTTGAATTTGCCGTGCTTCGGCGAAATCATGGTCAGCAGCGTGGGGATAACCAGATGGAAAGCCATCACCGTTTCGTAGATCTCGCCCCAGAAGGTGGCGCGGAAACGCCCGTTCATCCTGGAGTTGACGTACAGCGACATCACCAGATGCGGCAGCACGTAGGCGAAAATCAGGCTGGCGGAAGAGTGAATAATATTCAGGTCAAACAGCAGGTAAGCCAGCGGCGCGGTCAGAAAGATCACGCGCGGCAGGCCAAACTGGAAGTGCAGCATGGCGTTCAGGTAGCACAGACGCTGCTGCCACTTCAGACCGCGCCCCAGCAGCGGATTATCGACGCGGAAAATCTGCGTCATGCCGCGCGCCCAGCGGGTACGCTGAATAATATGCAGGCCCAGACGTTCGGTCGCCAGACCGGCGGCCAGCGGCAGCGCCAGGAAAGCGGATTTCCAGCCGCGACGCTGCATTTTCAGGGCGGTATGCGCATCTTCGGTCACGGTTTCGGTGGCGAAGCCGCCGATCTCTTCCAGCGCGCTGCGGCGGATAACCGCACAGGAGCCGCAAAAGAAGGTCGCGTTCCAGTTATCGTTGCCCTGCTGAACCGGGCCATAGAACAGCGCGCCTTCGTTCGGGATTTCACGCGCGGCCTTCAGGTTACGCTCGAAGGGATCCGGCGAATAGAAATAGTGCGGCGTTTGCAGCAGCGCCAGCTGGGGATCTTTCAGGAAAGGCGCGACGGTGGCCTGCAGGAACGTTCGGGTCGCCACGTGGTCGCAGTCAAAAACGGTAATCAGCTCGCCTTTGGTGATGGTCATCGCGTGATTCAGATTGCCCGCCTTGGCGTGGCGGTTGTCATCGCGCGTGATGTAGCCCACGCCGACATCGGCGGCGAAAACCGCGAACTCGCTGCGCTTGCCGTCGTCCAGCAGATAAATTTTGAGCTTGTCGCGAGGGTAATCGATGCACTGCGCGGCCAGCACGGTATCACGCACCACGTCCAGGCTTTCGTTATAGCTCGGCACGTAAATATCGACGGTCGGCCACAGGCTGATATCATCCGGCATCGGCTCAATGGTTCTTTTTAACGGCCATGACGTTTGCAGATAGCCTAAAAGCAAAATTACCCAGACATATACCTCGGCAATAAATAAGCCGACGCCCAATATAGCTTCGATTTCGGAATTAAAAGCCAGGGTCTCCGTCGCGCGCCAGTATATATAGCGCGTTGACATCAAGGCCGAAAGAAACACCATTACCATGGTAATTTTACGGCTTTTGCTGAGGCCCAGCACGAAAAGAAGGGCGATGGCGATCAGGCCGAAAATATATTGTTTCTGGCTGTCCATCGGCGTGATAACAATCACTGCGGCCAGCGGAAATAATATCAGCAGCTGCAGGTAATACAGGACTTTTTTCATAAGTCATCCTGAAAACAAAACGAGAACTTGCGGAGCGCAGCAGCGCCCCGGCATGGAAGCTATCTTTACGGGCGGTTTAGCGCGAGGTCAGCGGCGCCTGCAGCTCGCCGTCGCCGACTTTAATATCCAGCAGCGCGGCAACCCTTTTGCCGACCAGCTCAATATCGAAAGCGGCTGCGGAAACCTGGCTGAAATCGAATATCGACTGCTGTGACGCGTTCGCTTCCGCCACGCTTTCGTCGCGGTTAACCACGCCAAGCAGCCTGTCGCCCAGCCGCTGCTGCATAAAGGCCGTCACGTCGCGGCTGATATTGCGGCGGCTGTCGCTCTGGTTAAGCACGAAAAAATGGCCGGCTTTGTGATTGAGCGCGCCGCCGATCATCTTTTCGTTTTCGATTTGCGGCAGCAGCGACAGCGAAGCGGTATCCGCCAGCATCACCACCAGGTGTAAATCGGCCAGATCGGTCATCGCCTTCAGGGCCGGGCCGGGGCCGGGCGGAAAATCCGCCACGATAATCAGGCCGGGATAGTTGAGCACCGTTTGCAGTCCACGGGCGAGAAAGTGGGCATCGTTGGCCAGATTGCTTTCAAATTCAATGCGCTGCGCTTCCGACACGTCGCCGTACGGCAGCACGAAAATATTGCCGCCGGTGGTCAGGATCGCCTGGCTCCAGTCCGGCGATTCCGCTGACCTGGCCACGAAACCGCGCCCGTCGGAGAGCGGCACGCCAAAGTGCAGGCGCAGGGCGTTCTGCACGTCGAAATCGATCGCCAGCACCTTGCTGCCGCCGCGTGCCAGCGTATAGGCCAGGTTGGCGGCCAGGGTGGTTTTCCCTACGCCGCCCTTTGGAGAACAAACACAAACTAACGGCATAGGGCGATTTTCTCCAGCAGGGGTTGTAGCAGAGTCTCTTTCGGTAAGGCTTTTTCTTCCGCCGCGCGGACGCCGGAAACGCTGAACAGCGGCTTAAAACGCGCTGCCTGACCAGCTTCTGGCGGGACGGACGAGGACGCCGGGCGGGCGATGTCTGACGGCACAGGCTGGGCGCGCACCGCATCCAGCAGCGAAGCGCCTGGCAGACATGGGGCTATCGGCGACGATGCGCGAGCGGTTTCCGGCATCCGCGCGCCGATAGTTTCCGACGGCAAAGCGGATCCCTGCGGACGAACCGCTTCCGCCAGCGAAACCGTATCCTGCACGCGAGCGGTTTCCGGCAGCGAAGCTGTTATTTGCGTGCCGACAGTTTCCGACGGCGAAGCAGATCCCTGCGGATAAGCGATTGCCGACAGCGAAGCCGTTTCCTGCACGCGAGCGGCTTCCGGTAGCGAAGCCAACCCAGGCTGGGCCGCAGGCTTCAGCGAAGCGGAAATGCTCTCCAGCAGCGATCCACTCTGCGCCGCCGGTTTAGCCGCCACAAACGCGGCCACGCGGGAGGAAAGCGGCGCTGAAGCTTGCGCCGGGATTTTCACCGGCGCGGGCTGGCTAAAGAGATCGGCGGCGGCAGGCTGCGGCGCGGCAACATCCGTACGCTGACCGTTCCCCAGCGCTGGCGCTGCGCCCTCGTTCATCAGCTGCCTGATGATGGCCCAGTTGGTCTGGTCGGCATTCCGTGTCTGTTCAGACATATCTTTGAATTCGATATGGTTTGTTAGCGTTTTTTCTTTAAAACGCTGCAGGTCGTCATAGCTTTTCATGGGAACGATCGCGGGATAATAAGAAAACTGGCGGCAATATATCATACAATTTTTAACTACATCAGATTATTCTTACCGCTGATAAAAAAAGCTGTTGGCCTGTAATTATATTAACCGCTTGCGGCGCAATAATAATTACGCAGGCTATCAATCAGGTCAGTTATTATTTGGCTTAATTAAATAATTGTCTTACATTAAGTCAATGGCATGCTGCTTTAATCGCGGACAGAGACGGCATAAAGCGCGCCGCTTTTTACGCGGCGCGTAAGCCAAACATTCGTCAGACGGCGGTTAATTTGACATAAAGCACTTTATTGCCTCTGACGTTTGACGTTATTACGTGCTCACAGGCCTTTATCTGTCAGTGGCGATAAAATACTTACGCTAAGTCAAATCTGCCACCATCGCTCGTTTTTGCTAATCGTTTGCACAGGGCACCAGGCGAACGGCAAGTGGAAAAAACCTGATTGATTCATACGGGGCTACTATGTCAGAAGTTTGCCAGGCCGCAGCAACGGTAGAGTAAGGGACAGACGCAATCCAACGCCGTTGTAAGGAGTCTGCACGCTGCGGCACGATGAGCTGGAGTTAACTCAATCAGCAGAACCGGAAACCGTTTTGCGTAAGATGATGGTGGCTGTGAAGCAAGCCACGCTAATGCGCGGTGTCTGTGAGGAGTCTGGTCATGATAGTGCCCGCCAGACGGCGGGCCGCATCTCTACCCGTCACGTTTTTGCTTCAGGGAGGCTGAAAGCCATCTCAAAAATTCTACGGGCGAAGGGCGCAAAAAAGCCATACTTGTCCCACATATTTCTTCCAGAGCCGGGTTGGCTGATTTATTGTCCGGATAGCGCTCTAAAAAATCGTCAATTTCCTCAGCGAGATTATCATCAGCCCCATCCAGATGATCAACATAGGAGTTCACGATTTCTTGGCTGGTGTCCCCCCAATCCGGATTAAAAAAAATCCGGAAGAAGAGACGAATCGATTCGTATCTTTTCATAAATTAATCCAGGATTGGGTAAGCAGTCAGAATATAGTAAGGGCGATTATTATATTGCTCTTTATAAATGACCAATTCGAATTTATTTGTTTCAGCTAACTTTCCCGTTTGTACTTTAATAACAGTACCAACCGAGCTACTGTGCGCATATCGCAGTTCGAGGTATAAATCCTTTCGGTCAGCAGGAGTACTTCTGGCCCACGCTCTGATCCTTCCCCGGTTAGCTTTAATCGCTTTACTTAATGCCTTTTCAGCCGTTTTCAAATCATAAAACGAACTCACACTGCCAGTAACAGGGGAAAGCGTGCCTGATTGCAGACCGCGCTGAATTTTATCCCTCATATCCGACTCTGTTTTGCCAACATGTTTCTTAATAGTGTGTCCACCTCCTTTTAGTCCCTTTTGCGCTTCGTGTTCCATCAACCGGATCTGCCCCATTTTGACCGAGGCTACGCGCGCAGATCCTGCCACAGCAAACGGTATCACCATATCAACAGCTATACCAATCTGCTTAGCCGTTTCATTTGAAGCTCCGAGTTCACTGGCAATACCCGCCGTAACGCGAGCGGTCATTGATGCGGTCTGTTTGCCGGTATAGATCTGGTAGGCTGATGAACTAATACCATCGAGGCTATGTGCGCCAACAATGATGCAGCCTGCTTTAGTTAAACCGGTTGGCTCTGGCACCAAACATAGGGCTGTCGCGCTCGCCAGTTCAAGAATACTTCCGAGAAAGCCCACTCCGCCCCAGATGCGGTTACTGATTGAGTCACCCGTTGCCGTTTCATCTTCCATTACTGCGGCAAGCTGAACCGGCGTCATCGCAATACTGAAACCGTTTTCCATAACGTTTCCTTGTCCGATAATTTGCAGAGCAAATAGTAAGGCTCTGAGCAACAGTGAGAAAGCTAATCCCGCCACTGATTTTATCTTTTAAGAAAAAAGCCCGCTTTTGCATAACCCTGATATATTATTTCTTCTGGTAAATCCGCTGTTGATAAATTATAAATATCGACATATCACCAGACGTTTTCCAATATTTTAGTCCAATCCTATGCTGATGTAAGAAACGTTCTAATTGTAGCTTATTCACTAACAGAAGCTATTTACCGTAAAGCTATGGCCGCAGCTCAACAGCGGCCTGTAGACACCTTGTCAGATACAATGACATTAAAAATCCACGGGAGAATATTAAATACCCATTAAATCGGACGTAACATCCGTCATTATTTAACAAGCTGGAGGAAATATAGGCATTTTTTGCACCTTTAGCATTGACGAGGTGTATTTCACCGTTAAATTCATGACACCATTTTCGTGGTAAATACCGTAGTAATCTTTGAGCGAGAGACTATTACCATTTTTCGCGTCTTTTCGAGAAAACTGACGTGCCAGAGCCTCGGAAACGGGAGAGATGTTAAGCACTTCGACCGTTTTTTTATCCCGTTCAATACCTTTAACGCCTTCTTTAGTTATAGCAGATAAGAGCATCTCTTCAGCATAATGACCACGTGCGGCACATTCGCTGCCGGGTATACAGGGTAATGATTAGCGGGGCTTTGCTCGTTCCGGCACTGCCGATTTTCCACGTTCCTCGCGGGATTGGCCCCATACCGCGAACCTGCTCCCGATCAGGGTTATTTTTGTTTGTCAGTATGCCGGAATAACCTCTTTCGATTAATTTTCCATCGAGATACAATTCACCGGTAATTTGTTTATAAATTCATTTGGCCATTGTGATTTCCTGATGCTTTTTTCCGGTCTTTCCAACTATCGGCGTGCTTAATTTCTTTGCCTTTATAATTATAACGCAGCCCGACAAGTGCTATATGTCCGTACTTTTCAACTTCAGGATATTTGGTGTCAAAAATATACCTTCTTTCTTTTAATTTATTGAGAAGTAGCCCATAAAAATGAAAGCCAGTGGCAGAAAACGCAGCCGTTTTCTGAGACAACGTCCGGAAGCAGACGGCACCGAAAAGCCGCGCCGCTGTAACATAAAAGGCCGCCAGTTTTACCCTGGCGGCCTTTGGTCGGTAAGCTTAAGGCTGCGCCACCGCCTGCTGGCCGCCCGGCACCGGCTGTCCCTCATCCTGATCGACAGCGAAGCAGGCGATCTGCTGCTCGCCATACTGTTTCAGCTGCGGCTGGATCTGCGGACAGGGCGCAAAGCGACGGCGGCAGCGTGCGTTAAACGCGCAGCCCGGCGGCGGATTCAGCGGGCTTGGCAGCTCGCCGGTCAGCTTGATACGCTCGCGGCGCTCGTCCGGGTTCAGGCGCGGCGTGGCTGAAAGCAGCGCCTGGGTGTACGGATGGCGCGGATTGGCAAAAATCGCCTCTTTGCTGCCCCGCTCCACGCAGCGTCCCAGATACATCACCATCACCTCGTCCGCGATATGTTCGACCACCGACAGATCGTGCGAAATAAAAACGTACGAGAGGCCCAGCTCCTGCTGCAAATCCATCATCAGGTTCAGCACCTGCGCGCGTACCGACACGTCGAGCGCGGAAACCGGCTCGTCGGCGATCAGCACGTCGGGATCGAGCATCAGCCCGCGCGCGATGGCGATACGCTGACGCTGACCGCCGGAAAACATATGCGGATAGCGATCGTAATGCTCCGTTTTCAGCCCCACTTTCGCCATCATCGCCAGCGTTTTTTCGCGGCGCTCTGCCTTGCTCAGGCTGGTGTTAATCAGCAACGGTTCTTCCAGGATCTGACTGACCTTTTTGCGCGGGTTCAGCGAGCCGTAGGGGTTCTGAAACACAATCTGGATCTTTTGCCGGCGCAGCTTTTGCGCCGCCGGGTCATGCTTTAACAGATCCTGGCCCTGATAAAACAGCTGCCCTTCCGTTGGCGTTTCGATCATGGTCAGCAGGCGGCCCAGCGTGGATTTGCCGCAGCCCGACTCGCCCACCACCGCCAGCGTTTTGCCGCGCTCCAGGTTAAACGAGACGCCGTCCAGCGCCTTCACCAGGCGCTCCTGACCAAACAGTCCTTTCTTCACCGGGTAGTGCTTTTTCAGGTCGATCGCCTGCATCAGCAGGGTGGAATCAGATGGCTTCATAGGTTGGTCTCCCGGCATCATCCAGAGGGTAATGACATTTGGACTGGCGTCCCGGAATATCACGGAGTTCAGGTTCTTCAATCCGACAGCGATCGGTGGCGTACGGGCAGCGCGGGTTCAGCAGACAGCCGTTTGGCCGATCGTACTTGCCCGGCACCACGCCCGGCAGCGAGGCCAGCCGCGCCTTGTCGGCCGCAAACTCCGGCAGCGCGCGCAGCAGCGCCTGGGTGTACGGATGGCGCGGCGCCTTAAAGATATCGACCGCCTTACCGGTTTCCACTACCTGGCCCGCATACATCACGATGATGTGCTGGGCCGCTTCGGCTACCAGCGCCAGATCGTGCGTGATCAGGATCAGCGCCATGTTTTCCTGCCGCTGAAGATCCAGCAGCAGCTCGATGATCTGCGCCTGGATAGTCACGTCCAGCGCCGTGGTCGGCTCATCGGCAATCAGCAGCTTTGGCCGACAGGCGATAGCCATGGCGATCATCACGCGCTGGCTCATCCCGCCGGAAAGCTGATGCGGATACACGTCCAGCCGCGAGGCCGGATCGGGAATGCCGACCTGGTTCAGCAGATCGATAGCCCGCTGACGACGCGTGCTTTTGTTGCCGCCCTGATGCACCTTGATCGCTTCCATAATCTGGTAGCCCACGGTGTAGCAGGGGTTCAGGCTGGTCATCGGATCCTGGAAAATCATCGCCACTTCCGATCCCACCAGCTGACGGCGCTCTTTTTCAGAAATGCGCCTCAGATCGCGCTGGTTAAAAAGCAGGTTGTCGGCCATTACTTTGCCGGGGAAATCGATCAGCCCCATAATCGCCAGCGAACTTACCGATTTGCCGGAGCCGGATTCGCCGACGATGCCGACCACCTGGCCCTGCTCAACCTGATAGCTGATGCGGTCTACCGCACGGAACGGCGCTTTTTCGTCGCCGAAATGCACCGACAGTTTGTCTACAGTTAATAACGCCATCGCTGCCTCTTACTGCTTGAGTTTCGGGTCAAGGGCATCGCGTAAGCCATCGCCCATCAGGTTAAACGCCAGCACGGTCAGCAGGATCGCCAACCCCGGGAAGGTCACGACCCACCAGGCGCTCTGCGCATACTGCAACACGTCGGAGAGCATGGTGCCCCACTCCGGCGTCGGCGGTTGCGCCCCCATTCCCAGAAAACCCAGCGCGGCCATATCAAGGATGGCGTTGGAGAAGCCCAGCGAAGCCTGCACGATCAGCGGCGCCAGACAGTTGGGCAGGATATTGACGAACATCTGCCGAATAGCGCCCGCGCCCGCCACGTTGGAAGCGGTGACGTAGTCGCGGCTGACCTCGACCAGCACCGCCGCGCGCGTCAGGCGGATATAGTGCGGCAGCGCCACAAAGGTCAGCGCGATAGAGGCGTTGACGATCGACGGCCCGAAAATCGCCACCAGCACCAGCGCCAGCAGCAGGCTCGGCAGCGCCAGCATGATATCGACCAAACGCATAATGACGGCGTCGGTGGTGCCGCCGACGTAGCCGGCGATCAGCCCGAAAATCACGCCCAGGATCAGCGACAGCACCACCACCAGGCAGCCGACCAGCAGCGACAGGCGCGCGCCGTACATCAGACGCGACAGCACGTCGCGACCGACATCGTCAGTACCAAGGATATAGTGCCAGCTGCCGCCTTCCTGCCAGACCGGCGGATGCAGCAGCGCGTCGCGGAACTGCTCGGCCGGCGCATGCGGCGCGATAAAATTGGCGAAAATAGCGATAAAAAACACGATGACCACGTAAGCCAGACCGACAACGGCGCCTTTGTTACGCTTAAAGTAGTGCCAGAACTCCTGTAAAGGGGTCATCGGCTTGGGTGCGGCGGGCACGCTGCCCGGATCGACTAAAGACATACGAAGCCCCCTATTTCTTGTGGCGAATGCGCGGGTTAACCACGCCGTAAAGCACGTCAACCAGCAGGTTGACCAGAATGATCAGGATGGCCACCATCAGCACGCCGCCCTGCACTACCGGGTAGTCGCGACGCTGGAGGGCATCGATCAGCCAGCGGCCCAGGCCGGGCCAGGAGAAAATCGTTTCGGTCAGGATCGCGCCGGCCAGCATGGTGCCAACCTGGAGACCGATAACCGTGACCACCGGCAGCATCGCGTTACGCAGCGCGTGCACCACGATCACGCGCATCCGCGTCAGCCCTTTAGCGCGGGCGGTGCGGATATAGTCCTCACCCAACACTTCCAGCATGGCCGAGCGCGTCATACGCACAATCACCGCCAGTGGGATAGTACCGAGCACGATAGCGGGCAGGATCATATGCATCACGGCGTCTTTAAAGTCGCCCTCTTCGCCCCAGAACAGGGTATCGATCAGCATAAAACCGGTCAGCGGCTGGCTGTCGTCCAGAAACACCGTGTCGCCGATACGTCCAGCGACGGGCGTCAGGTTGAGCTGCACTGAAACCAGCATGATCAGCATCATGCCCCACCAGAAAATCGGCATGGAGTAGCCGGTCAGCGAGATGCCGACGGCGGTGTGATCGAAAATGGAACCGCGCTTTACCGCAGCCAGCACGCCGACCGGGATACCTACCGCGACGGCAAAAATCATCGCGCAGATGCCCAGCTCCAGCGTCGCCTTAAAGCGCGGCACGAACTCCTGCCAGACAGGAATACGGCTTTTCAGGGAGATGCCCAGATCGCCGTGCAGCACGCCCCAGACGTAGGAGGCATACTGTTGCCACAGCGGCTTATCCAGCCCCATCTGCGCCAGCAGCTGGGCGTGACGTTCGGCGGACATGCCGCGCTCGCCCGCCATAATCAGTACCGGATCGCCTGGGATCATATGGACAAAAGCAAAGGTTAACAGGGTGATACCAATAAACGTCGGGATAACAAGCCCCAGACGTCGGAGTATGAACTGCAGCATAATCCGGATTCTCTTTAAGTTCCCGCAGACCGTAACCTGGGGGATTATAATTGCTCACATCTTACGGTCGGGCAGCCCGTCCGCGACGCCGTTAACGGCGCCTTGACCAGATTGACTTAAGCCTTGCGACGGGCCGTCGAACACGACCCACAGGGATGGGTAAAGCAGCCGGCGAACCGGCCGCTCTCTTTACTCCTGGATATCGACGTTTTCGAAGTGATGCTTACCTAACGGATCGACCACGTAGCCGGAGACTTTTTTGCTGACCGGCTCAAACACGGTGGAGTGAGCGATAATCAGCGCAGGCGCCTGGTCGTGCATCATGACCTGAGCCTGCTTGTAGTACTCGATACGCTTGTTGTGGTCGGCTTCACCGCGCGCAGGCTGGATCAGATCCTCGAATGGCTTGTAGCACCAGCGAGAGTAGTTAGAGCCATCCTTCGCCGCGGTGCAGCTGAACAGCGTGGCGAAGAAGTTATCCGGGTCGCCATTGTCGCCCGTCCAGCCCATCATCACGGTCTGGTGCTCGCCAGCTTTCGCGCGTTTCAGGTATTCGCCCCACTCGTAGGTGACGATTTTGGCCTTCACGCCAATTTTCGCCCAGTCGGCCTGGATCATCTCTGCCATACGGCGAGCGTTCGGGTTATAAGGACGCTGTACCGGCATCGCCCACAGATCGATAACGAAGCCGTCCGCCATGCCCGCTTCCTTCAGCAGCGCTTTGGCTTTGGCCGGATCGTAGGCGTCATCCTGCACCGCGTCGTTGTAGCTCCACATGGTCGGCGGGATCAGGTTTTTCGCCGCCTGGCCCGCGCCCTGGTAAACCGCGTCGATAATCGCTTTCTTGTTCACCGCCATGGTCAGCGCCTGGCGAACCTTGACGTTATCCAGCGGCTTTTTCTCGGTGTTATAGGAGAGATAGCCGACGTTCAGGCCCGGCATCTGCATCAGGTTGATATTCTTGTCTTCCTTCATCCGCGCGAGATCGGCCGGATTCGGATAAGGCATGATCTGGCACTCGCCCTTCTGCAACTTGGCGTAGCGCACCGAGGCATCCGGCGTGATGGAGAAGACCAGGCGATCGATTTTCGGTTTGGTGCCCCAGAACTGGTCAAAGGCTTTATAGAGAATGCGGGAATCTTTCTGATATTGCAGCAGCTGGAACGGGCCGGTGCCGACCGGATTCAGATCGACTTTTTCCGGCGTGCCCGCTTGCAGCATCTTGTCGGCATATTCCGCAGAGAGAATAGACGCGAAATCCATCCCCAGATCGGCCATGAACGGCGCTTCCGCACGGGTCAGCACAAAGCGTACCGTGTGGTCGTCCACCTTCTCAATTTTGCTGATGAGCTTCGGCATGTCCATGCCTTCAAAGTATTCGTAGCTGCCGCCGGAAACGCCATGATACTTGTTGTTTTTATCCAGCTGACGCTCGAAGGAGAACACCACGTCGTCGGCATTAAAGTCACGCGTAGGTTTGAAATCTTTAGTGGTTTGCCACTTCACGCCTTTACGCAGGTGGAAAGTATAGGTTTTGCCGTCTTCGCTCACGTCCCACTTTTCCGCCAGGCCGGGCTGTAGCTCGGTGGTGCCGACTTTGAACTCCACCAGGCGGTTATAGATCGGTACGGAGCTGGCATCGTAAGTGGTGCCGGAAGTGAAAAGCTGTGGGTTAAAGCCTTCAGGCGATCCTTCGGAACAATAAACGAGGGTTTTGGCCTGGACGCTGGCGGCCACGGTCAGGGCGACCAGGCTCAAACCGACCTTCAGCATCCTGTTTTTAGCCAGGGAATTACGCATGCTTCTGCTCCAGTTGTGATGTTGTATTAGGCAGTTCGTCAGGCCTGTATTTTTTTATAGTGGCCCGTACGTATCAGAAGGTTTGGGTAGAAGACGCGGCGAGGCTGATGCCATCAGACAAATCCTTATCCTTTCTCTTCTGAGCGATCAATTTGTCAACAGTTGCAGAAAACGTCAATACGGCCGTTGGCTATTTACACAGAGGATGAGAGGCGACAGACAAATATAAAAAATAACCAAAAGCGACCTTTTCCAGCGCATATAATGCGCCGTTAACTTTTAATGCCGCTTAAAATAGCGCCAGAAAATCAGCAGCCAGTGAAACGCGTTGCAAAAAAACCCTTGAAAATAGTCGCCTGTATCCCATTTTTTTAACAATACGCTTTGCTTATACCTGCCATTCCAGGCAAAAATTCTGCAACGGCAGGATAAAAAACGGCCAATAACGCGTTTTTTTGGTCATGTACAGCGCAGCGCGAATTAACGCGGCGGTAGCGGGCGGGAAAGGCTTTTTTACGGATAGTAAGGGCATAAAGCGAGACGGGTATTTTTACACCACAGCACGATCGGCTGCCGGTGTCGGCGGCGCTTCAGGGCCGCCGATAACGGATAATCAGTGCGAAACGGCGCGGGAAAGCGTGTTGATAATAACCACGCCGACGATGATAAATGCCATGCCGATTAGCGCGGGCAGATCCAGCCGCTGGCCGTGCCACAGCCAGGCGACCAGCGAGATCAACACGATACCCACGCCCGACCAAATGGCATAGGCGATGCCGGTCGGCAGATGCTGCAGCGTCAGGGACAGACAGTAAAAAGCGATGCCGTAGCAAAATACGGTACCCAGAGTTGGCCACAGCCGCGTAAAACCTTCCGACGTTTTCAGCAAGGTGGTACCAATCACTTCCGCCACAATGGCGATAAATAAAATGAGATACATCATTATGACCGTTCTCCTGGGTTATCCGTTCAGTTAGAGGAAGAAGCGCACAGCGCTTCCGCGGCTTATCTTGCAAGAATCTGCCCCGGTTTTTTTGATCCCACGCATGACTCTCTGCGCCAACCTTAATACGGCCTTAACGGCAGGCAATAAAAAACCCCCGGCCGCTACGGCTCCGGGGGCTGGGGTGTGACGCGGCGCGTCAGATTTTGTCGCCAGAAGCTTTACGCTTTGTCGGATCCGCACACCAGTCGTTCGCCTCTTTGATGCCGCCATCCGGAGAGGTGTAGCCCAGGCAGCCCAGCACCGAGTCGAACAGCTCAACGTGACGATGCGTCGCGCCCACGCGCTGCTGCGCCTGCAGGCGTTCAAAGCGGCTCTGGTTAGCCGGGTCTGCCAGATACTTATCGGAAGCCCACACGATCATCGGCACGCGGAACTGCTCCGGCGGCGCCATATGACGCGGCGTGCCGTGCAGGTGCATGTTATCGCTGATCGATTCGCCGTGGTCGGCCGCGTAGAAGACAATCGCTTTCTTATCGCGCAGCTGATCGAACACGCTTTCCAGCACCGTATCCGTATAAAGTACCGAGTTATCAAAGGCGTTGATCAGCATCGCTTTGCTGCATTTATCGTCCACGCCCATACATTCAGGCTGATAACGGGCAAACTCGCGCGGATAGCGCTGCGAGTAAAGGTAGTGCGAGCCTTTGGTATGCAGCACCACCAGATGCTTGCCTTCAGGATGGCGATCGAGCGACTTTTTCAACTCCGGCACCAGCAGCATATCGTCCACCGACTTGCCCTGGTTCTGCTTTTCCGAACCAATCTGCTCGCGGAACGCGAAGTTATCCGCATCGGTATTGTTATAGAACCAGACTTCACTTTGCATAGCGAAAAGCTCCGAGCTAAAGCCCAGCGACTTCATCACCGCAAAAACGTTCTGTTCTTTCAGCGTGCGGCCTGGCCCTTCATCGGTGCCGCCTTCACGCACGAACATACAGCGCAGCGAAAGCTTGGTTGCGGTGTCGCAGGATTCCCCCCGGAACGCCACCAGGTTTTTCTCGTGGGAAAGCTTTGGCGTGGTATCGCGGTTATAGCCCAGCAGGCCCATATGATCCCAGCGGGTGGTTTCGCCAATCACGAATACCACATAGGTGTCGTCCAGCCCGGCCGGTGCGTTATAGGTAAACTGCTTTGCCGGATCGAACAGGTCTTTACCGTCCATCGTCTCGTCGTAGCTGGTGTAGGCAAACAGCCCCAGCGCCGACAGCCAGTTGGAAGGCAGATAAGAGTGCGCCACCACGCCGCCATAGCTCGGCAGATCGACATTGGTCAGCTTCTCGTTGATGTTCTGCTGCTTGTCGAAATAGCGGATAGGCAGCCAGACCAGCGCCACGGCCAGCAGCAGCACGCCCAGCGGCTTCAGGCGCTGTCCCGGCGTTTTCAGCTGCTCAATCAGCGTCAGGCGCAGCGAGTTGCGCCAGATCAGCAGCAGCGGCAGCGCGCTGACCAGCACCATCCACAGCACAAAATGGTAGCCAATCACCTCTTTCGACAAATCGGTATCCGTGGTCATCACCGACGCGACGATGCCGTAGCCGATCACCACGTTAAAGAAACTCATGTAGTAGCTGGCGGCTACCGAAATCAGCACCAGCGCGGTAGCGGTCACGCGCCAGAAAATTTTGCCGCCCAGCGACAGCAGCCGCATCAGGAAAAAGGTCAGCAGAACGATGGCGACGACTTCCGCCACGGCGGAAAGCCATTCCGCCACGCTGAAGTGGGCCAGAAAGGGATCGAAACGACGATAAAAAACGGGAATATTCAGAAAGATACCGATGTAAAACGCTAGCAAAAACGAGAGCTTTTGCTGCGTCAGTGTTTTAATGTAATTCATGCAACCTTTATCCCGGCGTAGCTTTAGAGTAAACGCTAATCAGACCATACCGTTTCGCCAGAGTTCGGTTATAGGGTCGATTATCACCCTGAGAAACTTTTCCCGGACGATTCTGAAGGGAAAAAATTCACCTCCACGCGCAAGCGGCGTAGTTAACCACATTATCGGGGATTTATCAGTTCAATCGCGGGAATAAGCAGAGAAACGCGGCGGGTCGCAGGGTTACAGACAGCCGGAGCGCCATAGCGGCTCCGGCCAGCGCCGTTATCAGTTGATGATATTCAGCGTTACGTCGATATTGTCGCGGGTTGCGTTAGAGTAAGGGCAGACGATATGGGCCGCGTCCACCAGCTTTTTCGCTTCCGCCGCGTCCATTCCTTCCAGATGGATATTCAATTTAGCTTCGATACCAAAACCGGTCGGCAGCGGCCCGATGCCCACTTCCCCTTCGATAAAGGCTTCTTTTGGCATAGTGATTTTGTCGCGGTTGGCGACAAACTTCATCGCGCCCAGGAAGCAGGCCGAGTAGCCAGCGGCAAACAGCTGTTCAGGGTTGGTGGCTTCGCCGCCCGCGCCGCCCATTTCTTTCGGTACGCCCAGCTTTACGTCCAGCACGCCGTCTGAAGAGGTAGCACGACCGTCACGACCACCGGTGGCTTTTGCTTTGGCACGGTAAACGACTTTTTCTAAAGACATCAGGCAACTCCTTTCATTGGGTTTTATATGCGCTATTAAATCGCGAGCGACTTAATGAGGCGTCTGTAATCAGTATAGACTTTCCGGAGCGAGACTACAGTCTAGCCGTTGAGGCTGTCGCGCAGGCTTTCCAGTTCGGCTTTCAGCACGCGCATTTTTTCCGCATCACAGGCGGCGGCGCAGCTGACGGCCTGAGGTAAATCGACCGCTTTATGGCGCAGCTCGCGACCCTGTTCGGTCAGCGTTACCACGACCTGGCGCTCGTCTTTGCGCGAGCGCTGACGATCCAACAGACCCGCCGCCTCCAGCCTTTTCAGCAGCGGCGTCAGCGTGGCGGAGTCCAGAAACAGCCGTTCGCCGATTTCGGAAACCGTCACGTCATCGCGCTCCCACAGCACCAGCATCACCAGATATTGCGGATAGGTGATATCGAGCGGTGCCAGCAGCTGGCGGTAAAGCTTGTGCAGCGCCAGGTTGGTGGAATAGAGCGCGAAGCAAAGCTGTTGATCAAGCAACAGTGGCGAGGCTTCCGCTTTTTTGTCATCTTTATCTGTGGTCATGGCAAAAAATATAAATAGTGCGCTATATAATTGCAAGCGAATCTTAATGTTCAGGGGAGAAAACCGATGTATTCACTGGAAGAAAAGGCCCGACGCTACGCCAGCAAGGCTCATGCTGACACGGGTCAGCGTCGCAAATATACCGATGAGCCTTATATCGTACATCCGGCTGCGGTAGTGGAGCTGGTGCGCAGCGTAACCGATAACGAAATCATGCTGGCCGCCGCATGGCTACACGACACGGTCGAAGATACGTCCAACACGCTGGCGGATATCGAGAGCCATTTTGGCGCGGAGGTCGCCTCGCTGGTGGCGATGCTGACCGACAGCAAGCAGCCCGACGCAAAAAATCGCGCAGCGCGTAAAGTGGCCCATTTTCGCCATACGGCACAGGCCTCGGGCGACGCCCAGACCATCAAGCTGGCCGATATCATTGATAACACCCGCTCGATTATTCATTACGATCCGCATTTTGCCCGCGTTTATCTGACAGAAAAACGCGTGCAGATCGCCTTGCTGAAAGACGGAAATGAAGCGCTGTGGCGGCAGGCTTCCACTATTATCGAAAGCGGCATTGAGCAGCTGACGCAGGCGCCCTATTACGTGCCGCTTGCCTGGTTCACCCGCCAGCAGCAAAGATATCAGCTGCCGAATTAATCCTTAACCGGGATTTTCGGCGCTTTTCTGCATTAATTAACTCAAATCGGCGCCGCTGCCGCAGGCCGGCGGCATTAATTGGTAAGCCTGCGTCAACTCAGTGCCTATAATCGCCTCGAAAAAATAAGGGGCGTTATGCAATCTGATTTACTTTTTATCCGCCGCAAGGCGTTGGCTTTTATTGGCTGCGCGCTGTTTCTGGCCGCCATGATGGGAATGGTTTTTATCGATGTTCGCTGGATGAACGATGGCGTACACGAAACCTCCTTTACTGAAATCGCTCAGGAACTGATGCTGCTGGCTATCGCGCTGCTCTATTTTCATGGCGCATATCGACAGCCTGCCATCAGGCCGACGCTGATATTAATCGGCGGCTTCTTCACCTGTATGCTGATCCGCGAGCTGGATTTCCTGTTCGACGAGCTGTCACACGGCAGCTGGGTGTGGTTCGCGCTGGCCACTGCCGCCGCGTGCGTCGTTATTGCCGTGCTTCAGCCAAAGCGCGCCGTGAAAGGCCTGGCCGATCTGCTGCGTCATCCTGCCTGGGGCATGTTGTGCGCGGGTTTGCTGACCATTCTGGTGTTTGCTCGCCTGTTCGGTATGCGCGACCTGTGGCAGCACCTGATGCTGGATGGCTATAACCATACGGTGAAAAACATGGCGGAGGAAGGCTGCGAACTGCTGGGCTATAGCCTGTGCCTGCTGGCTTCGCTGGGGTATCTGTATGGCGATCGGGCAAAGGCGGAATAAAAAACGCCGCCTTGCCAATACTCGTAAAGCCCGACGTTTAACGCCGGGCTTTTTTATAGCTTATTGCTTGTAAAAAATGTCGCCGGATTCCACTTTCAGGATGCGGCCATCTTCTTTAGAAATCTGCACGTAGTTGCCGCCCATATAGGTCCAGCTGGTGCCCTGCTCAGGCGCAGGCAGGTTGCGGGTTTTCCAGTCCACAATTTCATATTTTTTAGTGCGGTAGCGGTCAGGCACCACGCTGCCGATAGTGAAACGCTGGAAATCGGCAAAAAAGTACTGGATTTCATAAGGATGGGCCGGATCGCGCTGCGGCGCGGCCGTTTCGCCTGAAGGCGTCTGCGCCTGAGAAGGCGTTTGTGCTTCCGGCGCGATCGGCGCGGCGGCCGGGGCATCCGTAGCTGGCGCATCCGTAGCTGGCGCATCCGTAGCTGGCGCATCCGTGGCTGGCGCATCCGTGGCTGGCGTATTCGCAGCTGGGGCATCCGTGGCTGGCGCGGCGGCGGCAGGATCCTGCTGCGTCTGAACATCTTCTGCAAAAGCCGTAGACACTAACGGCGTGGCAGCCAGTAAAAAAGCAGAAAAGAGAATGGACGTCGACTTACTCATGAGTTTCTCCGCTGAAAATGAAATTATCAGGTGGCACCGGTCAGCGAGGAAGCGCCACTTCGTCACGCGCACATTATCGTTTCTTTTCAGGCAAGGGAAGCAGGAAAAAGCGTGGTCTGCCCTTTTCGCCCAGCGTTATCTTTCGCGCAGCGCCTCTTTCGCCCGGTTCAGCGGTTTCAACAGGTAAGCCATAATGGTTTTGCTGCCGGTATGGATTTCCGCCATCGCGATCATCCCCGGATGCACCGGGAATTTTTTCCCTTTTTTATTAAGCAGATAATCTTTTTCGGTACGCACATAGACGCGATAGTAGTAGTTGTCCCGATGCACCTCGTCCTGGAGGGTATCCGGCGATATGGAAGCCACTTTCCCCTCAAGGCCGCCATAGATATTAAAATCATAGGCGGTCAGCTTGACCACGGCGCGCTGGCCCGGCGTGATAAAAGCCACGTCGCGCGGCGAAATCTGCGCTTCAATCAGCAGCTGTTCATCCAGCGGCACCAGCTCCATCAGGTTGCCGCGCTGCGGGATCACGCCGCCCACCGTGTTGACCTCGATCGCTTTGACGATACCCCTGACCGGCGCGACTATCGTCGTGCGCTTCAGCGCATCGGCGCGTCCGATGATGACCGATCGCTGCGAAGCGGCCTCGGCATTGGCTTTCGCCAGGTCCTCCCGCGCGTGCACGATGTACTGATTTTGCGCGTCGTTCAGCTTGCTTTGCAGATCGTTAGCCTGTCTTTTCAGCCGCAGCACTTCCACGTCGCTGGCCGCGCCCTGCGCCACCAGCGAAGCGGTCAGCTTAAGCTCGCGGTTGATCAACGTCAGCGCTTCACGCAGGCCGCTCAGCGTTTTGTCCAGGTTCTCCCTGCGCGAGCGATACAGCGCCGTCTCGGCCGCCACCAGATCGCCGTCCTCCAGCACCTCGGGCGGAAAATTCAGCTCGCTGCCCGCCGTTTCCGCCTGTAAACGGGCCGCCGTCGCCAGCGCCGCCCGCATTCTTGCCGTGCTCTCCTGTAGCCCGGAATCCAGCTGCGTGGGATCCAGCAACGCCAACACCTGGCCCGCCTCCACCACGTCGCCTTCACGCACTTTCAGCGTTTGCAGAATGCCGCCTTCCAGCGACTGCACGATCTGCGCGTGGCTGCTGGGGATGACTTTGCCGACGCCGACCGTGACCTCATCCAGTTCAAACAGGCTGGCCCAGAGAAAAAACAGCAGCAGCATCGTCAGCAGCGACCAGACGATCAGCGCGCTGCCGCGCGCGGCCGTTTTTTTGCGGCCTCTGAAGCGTCCGCTCATGATGACGCCTCCGTTTTGCGGCGCGGCGCGGCCGGTTTAACCAGCAGCTGCTCCTTCGTCCCGTCACGCACGATTTTGCCGTTATCCAACAGTAAAATACGATCCACCAGCTGCATCACTGCCGGTCGGTGCGTGGCGATAATCAGCGTTTTCTCGCCCGACCAGGCCTTAAGCTTTTCGATCAGGCGGCTTTCGGCGGCGTCGTCCAGCCAGGCCGTCGGCTCATCCAGCAGCAGCACGGCGGGCTGGCGCAACAGTGCGCGGGCCAGCAGCAGCAGCTGGCGCTGCCCGCCGGACAAGCCTTTGCCGCCCTCGTGAAGCAGATAGTCCAGGCCTTCCGGCAGCTGGCGGATAAAGGTCATAGCGCCAGTGATAGCCAGCGCTTCCTGCATCTCCTCCTCCGTAGCCAGCGGCATTCCCAGGCGCAAATTCTGACGGATGGTGCCGAAAAACAGCGACGAGGACTGGCTGACCAGGCTGACGTCGCGCCGGACATCCAGCGGATCGAGCGTGTCGAGCCGGTCGCCATCCAGCAGCAGCACGCCCTGCGTAGGCCGCAGCAGCCCCGCCAGCATTTGCAGCAGCGTGGATTTGCCAGATCCGTTGCGGCCCAGCAGCGCGATTTTCTCGCCGGGCTTGATGGTCAGCTTATCGAGCGCCAGCGCCGCCTGGGCGGCTTCAGGGCTGTAGCGATAGACAATACCGTCCAGGCTGTAGTCGCCGTACAGTTTTGCGCGATGCACCTGCGCCCCGCGCTCGGGCTGGTCTACCTCGCTGTTTAGCAGGCTTGCCAGCCCTTCTCGGGCGACTTTCGCCTGCTGCCAGCGGCTAAAAATCATCGCCAGCTGGCCCAGCGGCGCCATCATGCGCGAGGCCAGCATCGAGCAGCCAATCAGCACGCCGGTGGAGATATCGCCGTCCATCGCCAGCAACGCCCCCACCAGCACCACGCTGACATAGGCCAGCGTCTGTACCTCGCTGGTCCAGCTGGCCAGCAGCCCGCTGATAAAACGCTGCCTGACCGTCGCCTTGCCGATCGTTTCGTTCAGGTGGTTCCACTGGTTCTGAAAGTAAGGCTCGCCGCGCAGCAGCTTGATATCGTCCGCGCCCTGCACCGACTCCACCAGCATGGCGTTACGCAGGGCCGACTCGCGCATGGTGGCTCTGGAAAGCTTCGCCAGCGGCCGCTGCGCCAGCAGTCCCGGCAGCACAATCAGCGGGATCGCCACCAGCGGCACCAGCACCAGCCAGCCGCCCAGCAGCCAGAGCACGATCAGAAAGAGGATCAGAAACGGCAGATCGGCCACGGCGGAGATAGTGGTGGAGGCGATCAGCTCGCGCAGCTGCTCCAGCTCGCGGATCTGCGCGATAAAAGATCCGGTTGATTTTGGCCGCGCGTCGCTACGGATGCGCAAGGCGTGGCCGAAGACCTTGTCGGAAATACGCAAATCGGCGCGCTTGCCCGCCCAGTCGGAAATATAAGTGCGGGCCATGCGCAGGATAAAGATAAAAGTCAGCGCAATCATAACGCCGCCAAACAGTACCCACAGCGACGGCACGGACTGCGAAGGAATAATGCGGTCGTACACCTGCATGGTAAACAGCATCGCCGCCAGGCCCAGCACGTTGATCATCAGCGAGGCGAACATGATATTGATCCAGCTCGGCCACTCCCGCAGCAGCGTCTGCCACAGCCAGCTGGCGCGGTAAGGCTGAATATAGTCGTCAACTCTGGCGTCGGGCACGGCGGTTTCAGGGCGAGCAAGCAGGACGCGCTGCGCATAGCGGCCCAGCTCTTCCACGCTGAGCACGCTTTGCAGCTGTTTTTCGCCGGTCAGCATCACGCTCGCCTGGCCTTGGGCGCTCAGCGACGTAACCACGCCGACGCCGCGCGCGCCGAAATCCACCACCAGCGGCAGCCGCCAGGCGTCCAGCCAGTCGGGATGGAAGTCGTCAAACAGCACCAGCAGGCCGAGCTGGCGCGCCATGTTTTCAATCAGCTTGTCCTGCGGCAGCTGTCGCAGCTGCCACTCCGCCTCGCCTTTTACCCGCTCTGGCGAAGCCTCAAGGCGATAATGCCTGGCGATCAGCAGCAGGGCCTCCAGCCACGGCAGGTAGCGGCTTTTTTCAGTATGGCCGGTGGCGTCGTTATCTGAGAAAGGGTTGTTCATAAGGCTCATTTTTCACTGTTTGCCGCTGCGCCTGGACGGCCGGCATATTGATGCTGAAGGCGTCTCTGGCCATACCGGCCAGCGCAAGATAAGTTACTTCGGCGGCCCAAAGGTCGCGGCGGGCGTTGATAAGATCCAGCTCCGCGCGGCTGATTTCCTGTTCGGCGTTGAGCAAATCAAGCACGTTCCTGTTGCCCAGCGCCAGATATTGCTCGCGGTAAAGCGACCGCGTCTCGGTAATGGTGCGCAGCCGCCGGGCGAGGATGCTGATGTTGTTTTGCAGACCAGCCATGCTCTGAAACGCGCTGCGCTGCCGGTCGGTCAGCTCCAGCTTCTGGCTGCTGATGGTTTCTCTGGCCGCAGCCAGCGCGCGGGCGCTGGCATTTTCCTGCGCCGCCAGCGCGCCGCCCTGATAGAGGGTGCTGTTCAGGGAGAGATAGATGTTTTGATACTGGCTACGGCTCTGATAGCGGGCGATATCGCCGATATATTTGTTGCTGCTGGCCTCCAGCGACAGCGTGGGATAACGCTGCGCTTTGCTGCTGCGCAGGTCGGCGCTGGCGATGGCGGCGTCGGCCTGTGCGATAAGGATGGTGGGGTTTCTGTTCAGATCGAGCGTGGCGCCCAGTTTGCGGATCAGCGGTTGTAGATCCAGCGGCGTGGCGAGCGGCCTGTCCGCGATCGGCTGGCCCAGCAGCGCCTGAAGGTGGTACTTCGCCTGGCGAAGTTTGATCTCGCTCTCCTGCTGCTGCGCCTCGGCCGCTTCAACGCGTGCCTGCGCCTGTACGGGATCGACGCGCGTGCTGGCGCCCGCCGTCGCGCGCAGCTGCGTAAGCCGTAAAATATCCTGCAGCGCCCTGACCTGTTTGCGTGCGTTATCAAGCTGCTGCGTATAGCGACAGACCTCGTTCAGCGCCAGCGCCGTTTGCTCAATCACGCTATCGACCTGCGCCAGCAAAGCGGCCTGCTGTCGCAGATAACCGGCCGTTGCCCGATCCACCGCGCCGCCGGTTTTGCCAAAGTCATAAAGCATTTGCGACAGCCCCAGCGTGGCGATTTGCCCGCTGCCTTCGTCCTGCTGTCGGCCCGAGGTAACCCCCGCTTTAATCGCGGGAAGGTAGCCCGCGCTGGCGTTATCGATGCTAAAGCCCGCCGACTCCAGCGAGGCGATGCTGCTGCTGATGGCCGGATGGTGCTGCACCGCCAGCAGGATCGCGGCGTGCCAGTCGACGGGCAGCGTTTTGCCGTCGCCCGTCGGCAGCATATCGGTCTGGTCTGCGGCGGCCTCAGGCAGGGTGTCCGGCGCGCCGGAAAAAAGCCCCCAGAATCCATCAGGCGCTTCTTTCGGCGGCGACGGCTGCGCAAGGCTGACACAAGGCAGCGCCAGCAGGCAGCAAAAGGCGGTAAAACGTCTTTCCATAGCTTCATCCTGAAAATCCCTGGCCAGGCCGGGCGGCAGGCGCGTCGCCCGGCGCTTGCTCAGCCAATAACGATATCGTCTTCGATATAGAGCTGCACCAGCGAGCCGTCGGCGGCCGTGCTGGTGTAGTGCTCGTAGCTGATGCCGTCCGCCAGCAGGGCCGTCGATTGCGTCCAGCTGCCGTTTAGCGTCACCGTATCGCCTTCCGCGCCCCTGACGTAGAGCGTGTTATTGTCGTCGGTGATATTGAACAGGCTTTCCGCGCTGACGGTCAGGCTGTCGTTAACGCTGTCGTCCAGCATATCTACGGCTTCGATATTGCTGACTCGGGCGGAGATAGCGCTCAGATCCAGCGAGCCGCTGCCGTGCCAGGCCAGGGTATCACTGCCGTCCGCGCCGTTTATCGAGGTAAAGTCGGTATCGTAAAGCTGGAATATATCGCTGCCGCCGGAGCCGCTAAAGGTGAGCGCGCCGCCCGCGCTGCCGTCCACCGTCACCCCTAAGCTGACGCTCAGCGACGCGCTGCTGCCGTCCGATAAGGTGTAGGTGAAGGTATCGGTATGGCCGCTTTGCGCGGCCGCCTCATCCGGCACGTAGCGGTAGTGGCCCGCGCCGTCGATAGCCAGCGTACCCCAGTAGCCTTGCAGACTCGCGGCCTCGCCGTCGACCACGGCGGTTTCGCCATTCTGACTGACGGAGACGAGCGTCAGATCCTGCATTTCTTCGGCGCTCAACGAGCCTTCAATCCCGGCGGTTACTTCGTTAAAGGTTATGCCTTCCTGTACGTAAAGCTTAATAGCCGTGCCGTCGAGCATGGCGCTGGTGTAAAGCGTATAAACGATGTTATTCAGCGTTTCCACGCCGCTGACCAGCCACTCGCCCGCCAGAGAAAGCGAATCCTCGCTGCCGCCGCGTACGTAAAGCGCGTTGCCGTCGTCAGTGACGCTGGCGATATCATCAACGTTTAGCGTCAGCACCGCCGCCGCACCGTTATCCTGAAGATCGATCGCCTCGATATTGCTGACCTTACCGGCAAGGTCGCTCAGCCGCAGCTCGCCCTCGCCGCGCCAGACCAGCGTATCGTGACCGGCCTTGCCGTCCAGCACGGTCAGCTGCGTGTCGTAAATCGCAAAGCTGTCGTCGCCGACCGTGCCCGCGAAGGTCAGCGCGCCGCCGCCCAGACCATCCACCGCCACGCCCGGCGTTACCGTCAGCGTTTGCGTGGTGCCGTCGCTCAGCAGATACGTAAAGGCATCTTCGCTACTGGCAAGCGGGATCGTCGAGCCGCTGGCCAGCGTATAGGTGTAGCTGCCGTCGCTGTGAATGGTCAGCGAGCCATATTCGCCAACGATCGTCGTACCCGCCGCCGCTACCAGCGTGTAGCTGGCCGCGCCGGTGACGATGCCTGCCGCAATAGATTTCACTATCAGGCCGTTATCGCTGGTAAAGACGGATCCGGCGCTGCTGGCATCGGCGGTAACCCGATAGTCGGTGGTGCTGACGATATTGACCGCCACCTCGATCGCCAGTTCGTCATAAACCGTGAGCAACAGCAGGCTGGTGTGGCCGCTCTGCGTGGTGTCGATGGTCAGACGATAAGTGCCGACCGGCTGGTCAGAAAGCGTCACGTTCAGCGCGCTGCTGCTGGTCAGCGCCTGTGAGCCGCCGGTGACGGTTTCCCAGGCGAAGGTCTGCCCGTTGTAGCGCTGCAATGACCACGTGGCCGACACGCTGTTATCGGCATCGATCGAGGCGCCGGAGACGCTGAAGCCGATCGCCTGTTGGTCGCTACTGCTGGCGATGACGAAGCTGTCGCTGATAAAACTGTTGCTTTCCTCCTCCACGGTAACCGTCTGCGCCACGCTGTCGCTGAGCAGTGTCACCTGGCCGGTGACGTCGGCGGCATTGTTTTCCGCTGCGGTTTCCGTGGCGCTGAAGGCTATTTCGCTGTCGACCAGCAGGGTAACGCTTTGCCCGTCGGCCGCGGTGCTGACGTAGCGGTCGTAGCTGGCGTTGTTAAGCACCTCGCTGCCGATCCACTGCCAGCTGCCGCCCAGCGTCAGCGTATCGCCAGCCTCGCCTTTCACATAAAGCGTGTTGTCGTCATCGGTAATATCCGCCACGTTTTGCGCGGAAATCAGCAAATTGCCCGCGTCGGCGGCCAGCTCGATCTCTTCAATATTGCTGACTTTGTCCGCGATCTCACTGACCGTCAGCGTGCTGGCGCGCCAGACCAGCGTATCCAGCCCGGCGCCGCCATCGATACTGGCGAAGTCGCTGCCGTCAACGTTAAAAAGATCGTTGCCGTCCGTGCCCGTAATCGCTTCTGCGGCGACCACGTCATATTCACTGCCTGACGAGCTGTCCTGGTAGCTCGCCGCCGAAAGCGCAACCGACTGCTGCACGTTGAGATCGACAGCGACGCCCGCCCCGGTCGTGCCTGTGTAATGCGTGTACAAAACGCTGTTTATCACCGTGGTGCCGCTGTTGATCCAGCTTCCCACCAGCGTAACGGTGTCGCCCGCTACGCCGGTAACGGTGAGCGTATTCACGTCGTTGGTGATATCGACCACGTCCTGAGCAGTGACCACCACGCTGCCGCTGCTTTCTGCCGCGAGCGCCAGGGTTTCGATATTGCTGACTCTGGCGGCGACATCGCTCAGCACCAGTTCGGCCTTGCCGTACCAGGCCAGGGTATCGCTGCCGTCCGCGCCGTCCACCTGTGCAAACTCCGTATCGTAAACCGCGAAAACGTCATTCGCCTCCGTGCCCTGGAATACCAGCGCGCCGCCATTGCTGCCGTCAACCTCCACGCCCAGGTTGACGGTAAGCGTGGCCGTAACCACCTTGCCGTTCACCCCTTGCAGCGCGTAGGTAAAGATATCCTGAGAGCCTGACGGCAGCGTGGTGGCATCCGGCGTATAGAGATAGGTGCCGTCGCTATAGAGCAGCAGCGTGCCATATTCGCCGACCAGGGTGATGCCGCTTTCGGTTACGGCAACGTAGCTGCTGTCGACGTCGGTATCGGCACTGCCGTCGCCCGCTTTGGCGTAAAGCCGGGTATAAATGGAGCTGAGCTTGTCGATGGCGCCGTCGATGCCCTCGTCGGTCAGCAGGTTGCCTGAAGCGGCCTGGCTGGCGGTGATCTCATAGTCCGTGGTGCTGGTTACGGAGACAGCCATATCCAGTATCACGTCGTTGTCCGCACCCGTGGTGACGATGGCGAGGCGCCAGGTACCGGCCTCCTCAACCAGCGTCGATATATCCAGCGTCAGCAGCACCTCGCCGTTGTGATCGCCCGCCGGCACCACAAGATTATCGGTCGTTACCGTTGTCCAGCTGCCGTCGCTGCCCAGCTGCTGAAGTTCATAAGCGATGTTTTTCTCGGTGGCAAAATCGTTGCCGAACAGCCCCTGCCCGGTTTTCAGCGTCAGCGTGCCGGACACCCGATCGTCGGCGGAGACCAGCGTAAAGGCGCTGGTATAGTTCACCGTGCCGCCCGTTGTCAGCACCACATCCTTATCGCTGGCTTCGGTGGTGCGCCAGCTTACGGCTACGCTGGCGTCGGCAGCATTGGCGGAAGCAATATCCGTGACGGCGTCGGCGCTGGGATCGGTAGCATCCCAGCTGAGCGTCAGCGCATCGTTGGTGCTGCCGATCTGGATATAGAGCTGCGCTGAAGAGGTCTTGCCGGTGGCGGAGTCGGTCAGGGTATAGGTAAAGACTTCGACCTTGCCGATACTGTTCATCGAGACGGCAGGGATATATTCATAGCTGCCGTCGCCGCCGATCATCAGCATGCCGTACTGGCCGACCAGCGTGGTTTTGGTGATGGCGCCCAGCGTCACTTTAGTCACGTTGCCATCGCTATTGGTAACGCTGACGGAAGAAACCAGGGTCGAGGCGCCGTGCGGGATCGTGTCTGGGCCGTAGATCCCGTCCGCATCGCTCATTACGTTGCCTGCCGCCGTGGTGTAATCGGTGGTGGTGGCCTCTTCGGCCAGGGTATAAACCGTCTCCCGCGCTTCGAGATCGAAGCTGGCGCCAATGTTAATGCCCGCCGTGGTATAAACCAGCTGATAGGTTCCGGCGGTCAGACCGGACAGCGTCAGCGTGGCAGTATTGGCTCCTGAGCCAAACAGGCCGAACAGATTGCTGCTGCCTCCCTGCGAAACATCTACCCATTCGCCGGTGGCAGAGTGGTACTTTTGCAGGATCAGCGTGGAGTTGCTGGCAACGTTCAGGAAGGCGGACGAGGTAGCCGTTACGTTAAGATCGATAAAGGTGCCGTCCGCCACCACGATCGCATCGCTGACAATGGTGTTATTAATCGCAATCAGGCCGCTGTCGCTGATTAAGGTGCCCAGATCGTCCTCTACGCTGACCGGATAGGTAAAGCCGACCGCGGCCTCCGCGCTGATATTGTCCATTGCCGTCAGGATAACGGCCTGCACATCCAGGTTGAGCGTGGCGGACGGCGCGCTGCTGTTGCCCGCCCCATCCGTCACCGTAAACGTCAGCTCGTGGCTGCCATCGTATAATCCGTCTTCATCGGTAAACTGCCAGCTGCCGTCTTCGGCTACGGTGGCCTCTCCCACTTTTTCACCTTTGTCGTAAAGCGTGACGGTTGCGCCCGGCTCCGCGCTGCCGCTGAAGGTGGCTTTGCTGTCGGTCAGCGTCTCTGTGCGGTCTACGACGATACCGGCTTCATCCGTAATCACGATGGAGGCGGGATCGATGCCTTCCGGCGCGATGGTGTCGACGGTGTAGTCAATCGCCGCTGATGCGCCGCTGGTATTGCCCGCCTCGTCGATTACCTCAAAGGAAATATCGTGATCGCCTTCCGCCAGCGGTTGGTCCGGCGTGAACGACCAGCTGCCGTCTTCGCTTACCGTGGTTTCACCGAGCGCCGTATCGCCGTCGCTGATTATCACGGTCGCGCCCGGTTCGGCGCTGCCGCTGAAGGTTGGCGTGGTGACGCTGGTAGCGCCGGACGGATCGATGGCGATGCCGGCGGGATTGGTAATGATAACGAGCGAGGTATCAATGCTTTCCGGCGCAGTAATATCGACGATGTAGTCAATCGGCGCTGACGCGCCGCTGGTATTGCCCGCCTCGTCCACCGCTTCAAACGAGAAGCTGTGTTCGCCCTCCGCCAGCGGCTGGTCCGGCGTGAGTGACCAGCTGCCATCTTCGTTTACCGTGGTTTTGCCAACGACCTCGCCACCGTCGCTGACCACCACCGTGCAGCCCGGCTCCGCAATGTCGCCGTTGAAGGTCGGCGTGGTGACGCTGGTAGCGCCGGACGGATCGATGGCGATGCCGGCGGGATTGGTAATGATAACGAGCGAGGTATCAATGCTTTCCGGCGCAGTAATATCGACGATGTAGTCAATCGGCGCTGACGCGCCGCTGGTATTGCCCGCCTCGTCCACCGCTTCAAACGAGAAGCTGTGGTCGCCCTCCGCCAGCGGCTCGTCCGGCGTGTACGACCAGCTGCCGTCTTCGTTTACCGTGGTTTCGCCGAGCGCCACATCACCGTCGCTGACCACCACGGTCGCACCCGGCTCCGCGCCGTCGCCGCTGAAGGTCGGCGTGGTGACGCTGGTAGCGCCGGACGGATCGATGGCGATGCCGGCGGGATTGGTGATGATAATGAGCGAGGTATCAATGCTTTCCGGCGCAGTAATATCGACGATGTAGTCAATCGGCGCTGACGCGCCGCTGGTATTGCCCGCCTCGTCCACCGCTTCAAACGAGAAGCTGTGGTCGCCCTCCGCCAGCGGCTCGTCCGGCGTGTACGACCAGCTGCCGTCTTCGTTTACCGTGGTTTCGCCAACGACCTCGCCACCGTCGCTGACCACCACGGTCGCGCCCGGCTCCGCGCCGTCGCCGCTGAAGGTCGGCGTGGTGGCGGATGTGGCGCCAGACGGATCGATGGCGGCGCCGTCGGGATCGGTGATAACAACGGCCGAGGCGTCCGGCACGTCCGGCGCGGTGGTATCAACGGTGTAATCAATGGAGTCTGAAGGGCCGCTGCCGTTGCCCGCCTCGTCGATTATTTCGAAGGAGATATCGTGGTCGCCCTCCGCCAGCGGCTCGTCCGGCGTGTACGACCAGCTGCCGTCTTCCTCCACAACCGTCTCGCCAATGATCTCGTCGCCGTCGCTGACCACCACGGTTGCGCCCGGTTCGGCGCCATCGCCGCTGAAAGTTGGCGTGGTGGTGCTGGTGTCGCTGGCCGGATCGATGGCGTTGCCGGCGGGATCGGTGATAACAACGGCTGAGGCGTCCGGCACGTCCGGCGCGGTGGTATCAACGGTGTAGTCAATGGAGTCTGAAGGGCCGCTGCCGTTGCCCGCCTCGTCGATTATTTCGAAGGAGATATCGTGGTCGCCCTCCGC
>NZ_JBGCUC010000014.1:0-145969 GCF_043420595.1 Erwinia plantamica | reverse complement strand
ATCCTGCACGACCCACCAATGTAGAAAGGCGCCCTAAAGGCGCCTTTTTGCCGTTTGTAATTCGGGCGGGGTTCGAACCTGCCGCAGGTCGAGTCGACCAAAGGGAGACAGCGTTGCCAAAGGCAACGACCCGAAGGGCGAGGCTTCAGCCGAGTCATCCTGCACGACCCACCAATGTAGAAAGGCGCCCTAAAGGCGCCTTTTTGCCGTTTGTAATTCGGGCGGGGTTCGAACCTGCCGCAGGTCGAGTCGACCAAAGGGAGACAGCGTTGCCAAAGGCAACGACCCGAAGGGCGAGGCTTCAGCCGAGTCATCCTGCACGACCCACCAATGTAGAAAGGCGCCCTAAAGGCGCCTTTTTGCCGTGCGTAATTCGGGTCTTAGCCCCCTTTCGAATTCTTATCACTTCTTTTACGCTTTTTGTAGTCAAGTCTCCCGTGGTGCTTACCGATAACCGTAGTGGTTAAATACAAAGGAGATAGCGATGACCACAATTACAACCAGTACCAACACTTCGATCGGTTCCGGCAGTTCATCGGCCGGCTCGACGTCCAAAATTGCTGCGTTGAACAAGCAGGTAGTCAACCTGCAAAACCAGCTAAAATCGCTGGCGACGGATACCACCCTCACCAATGAGCAGAAAACGGAGCAGGAACAGGTTATCAATAGTCAGATCCAGCTGCTACAGGCACAAATTACTCAGCTGGAGCAGCAGCAGGCGCAGAAAGCGCAGGATAAAAAGGAAGCACAGCAGGATCCGGCCTCGGCCTACAGCAAAGTAGCCGACGGCGTAAACCGGCCAACCGCAGCTAATTCGCTCAACGTTTATATCTAAAACGCTGGCGCAAGCGCGCGTTGCTGCGTCAGCAGGGCAGCCTGCTGGCGCACTTCCTGCCAGATAGCTTCCGCCGCGGGCGACAGCGAGCGGTTCTTGCGTCTGACCAGCATAATCGAGCGATTGATTTCCGGCGTTATTCTTCTTACCAGCAGCGGCCTCCCCTGCGGCAGCGGCAGCGCAAGCGCCGGCAAAATGCTGATGCCTATTCCCGCTTCCACCATCGGGTAAAGCGTCGCCGGATGCCCTATCTCCTGCACGATTTCCACTTTTACCTGTTGCTGGCGCAGCGCCTCGTCGATTAATACCCGACTACCTGATGAATAGTCCTGTAGCACCAACAGCCGTCGGTTCAGCATTTGCCAGCTAATTTCTTTCTCTGCAGCGAGCGGATCGTCCTGACGACAGAGCAGCAGAAAGGGTTCTTCCAGAATCGCTTCGCCCTCCAGATCGTCTACCTGGAGCGGCCCTATCACGATCCCGAAATCCACTTCCGCGTTGCGGATGCTTTGCAGTACCCACTGCTGTGGCCTGTCGCGAAGCATGATTTTAATTTCAGGAAAATGCAGCTGGCTGGCGGCCAGGCACTGCGGCATCAGATGCGCGGAGATGGTCTGGCTGGCGGCGATCCTGACCGTGCCGCTGCGCTGCTGACCGTAGCTGCGCACGTCCAGCAGCGTGGTATTCAGCTCTTCCAACAGGCGCTCCAGGCGGCTGGCCAGCTGGACGCCAGCTTCGGTCAGCATCACTTCACGCGTTGTACGGTCCAGCAGACGGATACCCATCTCGCTTTCCAGCTCTTTGACGCTGTGGCTGACGGCCGACTGGCTCAGCCCTATCATCTGGCCCGCCTGGCTGAAGCTCCTCTGCTGCGCGACGGCGACAAACACCCGCAGCTGCCTGAGCGTATAATTCATCGATTTAACTCATATATGAATTCAATAAATCAATTTTATTTCTAAACCCTGCTGACGCACAATAGCGACATTGATTTATTAACGAGGCATTAACAATGCGGTTTCTCCGGCTCGATCCCATGATGGTTAAACTGATTATTACCGTACTGCTGGCAACGTTCCTGCCCGCGCGCGGCCACTTTGTGACTTTCTTTGAGTGGCTGACCACGGCCGCTATCGCCCTGCTGTTTTTTATGCACGGCGCCAAGCTGTCGCGCGAAAAAATCATTGCCGGCGGCGGCCACTGGCGGTTGCATTTATGGGTAATGATCAGCACCTTCGTGCTGTTTCCTTTGCTCGGCCTGCTGTTTGTCTGGTGGCATCCGCTCCCGGTTAGCGCAGAAATCTATACCGGCTTCCTCTACCTTTGTATTTTGCCCGCGACCGTGCAGTCGGCGATTGCGCTTACTTCGCTGGCTGGCGGCAACGTGGCGGCTGCGGTGTGCAGCGCGTCGGCTTCCAGCCTGCTGGGCGTGTTTATCTCTCCGCTGCTGGTCGGGCTGGTGATGAACGTGCATAACGATGCCGCCAACGGTAGCCTGACGCAGATAGGCAGCATTATGCTGCAGCTGCTGGTGCCTTTTATTCTGGGGCATATCTCGCGTCGCTGGATTGCAGAGTGGGTCGAAAAACATCGCGGGCTGATTGGTAAAACGGATCAGGCTTCTATTCTGCTGGTAGTCTATTCCGCCTTTAGCGAAGCGGTGGTAAACGGCATCTGGCACCGCGTCGGCGCGATGACCCTGCTCTATATCCTGATCGGCAGCCTCGGCATTCTGTTTGTGGCGCTGGCCATTAATCTGCTGGCCGCGCGTCTGTTTGGCTTTAACCGGGCGGATGAAATTACCATTCTGTTTTGCGGATCGAAAAAGAGCCTGGCGAACGGTGTGCCGATGGCAAATATCCTGTTTCCTTCTGCTGCGGTCGGCATCATCGTGCTGCCGCTGATGATTTTCCATCAGGTGCAGCTGATGGTCTGCTCTATGCTGGCGCAACGCTATAAAAAGGCAGGAGAAAAACAGGTGGAAAAGCAGGTATCGAAAGCTAAAACGGTGGTGGAATCGCAGAAATAGCCGCAGCGGGGGAAGCGACTTCCCCCGTTATTTCAGCTTTTTTTAAGTGGTTTAAGCAGGCCTTCCAGGCCTTCAATCTTTATTGCCAGCGTAAGACGCATTAACTCGCCCAGATGACCTGCCGGAAACTCGTCCTTACGCGCAAACCACAGCAGATAAGGCTCCGGCAAATCGATCAGGAAACGCCCTTTATATTTTCCAAAGGGCATTTCGGTATTGGCAATCTCAATCAGGTGCTCTTTTTCCATTTATTCACCCAGCAGTCGAATCATCTCCGCTTCGTCGATCACCTTAATTCCCAGCTCCTGCGCCCTGGTCAGCTTGGAGCCTGCTGCTTCCCCGGCAATCACCAGATCGGTTTTTTTCGAGACGCTGCCGCTGACTTTAGCGCCCAGTGCGGCCAGGCGATCTTTGGCCTCATCGCGCGAAAGCTGCGTCAGCGACCCGGTCAGCACCACGGTTTTGCCGGCGAAAGGACTGTCGATCTCCTCCGCTTTGACTACCGCAACCGCTGGCCAGTGAATACCGGCCTCTTCCACCAGCTGGCGGATAACCTCGCGGTTGCTCTCCTCGTCCATGAAATTTCGCACATGGGCAGCCACTACCTTACCGACATCCTGCACGCCGATCAACGCGTCCAGATCGGCGCTGATGATGCTTTCCAGCGAGCCAAAATGCGCGGCGAGGTTGGCTGCCGTCGCCTCGCCCACCTCCGTAATGCCCAGCGCATAAAGGAAACGGGCCAGCGTGGTTTGCTTCGATTTTTCCAGCGCGTCCACCACGTTCTGTGCAGACTTCGGCCCCATGCGATCCAGGCCGGTGAGCTTGCCCGCGGTCAGCTTATACAGGTCGGCAGGCGTTTTGACGTACTCTTTTTCCACCAGCTGGTCGATGATTTTATCGCCCATGCCGTCCACGTCCATCGCACGGCGGGAAACGAAATGTTTTAACGCGCCTTTGCGCTGCGCGCCGCAAATCAGGCCGCCGGTACAGCGCGCCACCACTTCGCCTTCTACACGCTCCACGTCCGAGCCGCAAACCGGGCAGTGCGTAGGAAACTCTACCGCTCTGGCATCTGCCGGACGATCGGCCTCGATCACGCCGACTACCTGCGGGATAACGTCACCCGCGCGGCGGATCACCACCCGATCGCCGATACGCAAGCCCAGACGGTCTATCTCATCAGCATTGTGCAGCGTGGCGTTGCTGACCATCACGCCCGCGACCTGTACGGGCTCCAGCCTGGCGACCGGGGTAATCGCGCCCGTCCGGCCAACCTGGAATTCAACGTCGCGCACGTGCGTCATCTGCTCCTGGGCCGGGAATTTAAACGCTATCGCCCAGCGCGGCGCGCGCGCCACGAAGCCCAGCTGCTCCTGGAGATCCAGCGAGTCCACTTTTATCACCACGCCGTCAATATCGAAGCCCAGCGTGGCGCGATCCTCTTCCACCTTGCGATAGAAAGCCAGCACCTCTTCCGGCGTGTGGCAGAGGCGCACACGGTCGCTGACCGGCAGCCCCCAAGCCTTAAACTGTTGCAGGCGGCCCAGGTGGCTGCGCGGCATTTCACCGCCTTCCAACAGCCCCAGCCCGTAGCAGAAAAACGTTAGCGGACGCTTAGCGGTAATACGCGGGTCGAGCTGGCGCAGCGACCCGGCCGCAGCATTACGCGGGTTGGCGAAAACTTTGCTGCCGGTACGCCGCGCTTCTTCGTTCAGCGCCTCGAAACCTGCCTGCGGCATAAAAACCTCACCGCGTACTTCAACGCGTGCCGGGATATTGTCACCGTGCAGCCGCAGCGGTATAGCGCGGATGGTGCGCACGTTAGAGGTGATGTTCTCGCCGGTGGTGCCGTCGCCGCGCGTTGCCGCCCGCACCAGCAGCCCGTTCTCATACAGCAGGCTGACGGCCAGGCCGTCCAGCTTTAGCTCACAGCAGAAAGTGATTTCATCAACGCTTTTTAGCCTGTCCTGCACGCGTTTGTTAAAGGCAAGGTAACTTTCATCATCAAAAGCATTGTCCAGCGACAGCATCGGGATTTCATGACGCACCTGCTCAAACGCGCTCAGCGGCGCGGCGCCTACGCGCTGGGTCGGCGAATCGGGCGTCACCAGATCGGGATGCGCCGCTTCCAGCTTGCGCAATTCGCCCATCAGGCGATCGTATTCGGCGTCCGGCACTACCGGTTCATCAAGGACGTGATACTGGTATTCGTAATGGCGAAGCGTGGTTTGCAGAGCGATGATTTTGTCTTGTACGGATTCCATAGCGGCACCATAGCGATAAAAAACCCCCGGCTGGCGGGGGTCTTGTGTACAGAGAGGAAGGCGTGCCGGTAACTCAGGCGTTCGCCTCAATAACGTCACGAATGCGGTTTTTATAGGTTTCCAGCTTTTGCGGCGTCATCATCCGGCGCTCGTCATCCAGCACCACGCCGCCAACGTCGTCAGCGATGCGCTGGGCGGACTGCAACATCAGCTTAAAGTTCTGATTCGCATCGCCATAGGAAGGCACCATCATAAAGATAGAGACGCCGGGCGTAGAAAAATCTGACATTTCATCAGGATTAAACGAGCCGGGCTTGACCATATTCGCCAGGCTAAACAGCACCGGGCCGCTGCCCGCCGGGCTGAGATGACGATGGAAAATGTTCATTTCGCCAAACTGGAAACCGGCCTGCAGCACGCCCTGCAGGAGCGCCTCGCCGTTCAGTACGCCGCCGGCATGGGCGCTAACGTGCAGCACCAGTACCGTTTCTTTAGGTTTTTCCTGCGGTGCGACCGGGCGCTCAGGCTGCGGCGCGGGTTCCGGTTCCGGCTCGACGAAGGTCGGTTCAGACTGTACCGGCTGCGGCCGTGCCGGAGCAGGCTGAACAGACGGGGACGGCTGCGGCTGTACCGGAGCAGACTCAACCGGCTGAGGCCGTGCCGGAGCAGACTGAACCGGCTGCGGCGCTTCCGGCTGCCTGCGGCTTACCGGAACGGAAGGTTCGTCATCGGCTTCCTGCGGCAAATCGCCGCCGAAGAGCGGATCCAGCTCGGGAGACTCATCAACCGGATGCTGATGGCGAACAGGTTCTGGCTGAGCGCGCGGTTTTACCGGGCGCGGCGGCGCCTGCTCGTCAAAGCTGCCGACTACCGGCTCATCTTCTTCTGCTTTACGCGGACGCGGGCTTTTGCCGCGAGCACTGCCCGCGTCATCATCGACGTCGTCAAAAGCCTCTTCTCTATCCTGTTTTAAACGTTTGTGAGGACGATCGCGAAAAACGGATGAGCGCTCTTTACGGCTGGTCCAGAAGCCGTGAAGCAGAAGCGCTATTATAGCGATCGCGCCAACAACGATTAATATCAGACGCAAATCCTGCATCATTGTATTCTCTGTTGTTCCAATACCTTGCCACCGCGGCAAACTTTATCCCCTAACTGTATTTGCCCCGCTGCACAAGTGCAAGTCCGTGCAGTATTTTCTGACAAATAAGCGTGAAACGACACGGTTATTTGCTGTTTTTTCGCGCAAATCTCTTCTGCTCAGCGCAAACGGCTGAGTTATGATAGCCGCGCACGGCTTGTTAACTTAAGGAAAGCAGACATGGCTCTTCACCGTACCGGCGCTTCCGGCAATGGGATCCACTATTTTGCCCAAGGCTGGCAGCTGATCCGACTGCCCGGCATTCGCCGCTTTGTTATTGTGCCTTTGGCGCTTAATTTTTTATTGATGGGTGGCGCGTTTATCTGGCTGTTCTTCAGGCTGGAGCAGTGGCTTCCCGCTTTAATGTCTCATGTGCCCGACTGGCTGCACTGGCTCAACTATCTGCTGTGGCCGCTGACGGTTATTTTTGTGCTGCTGGTATTCAGCTATTTCTTTTCGACCGTGGCCAACTGGATAGCCGCGCCCTTTTGCGGGCTGTTAGCCGAACAGCTGGAGGCTAAACTCACCGGAAAACCGATGCCGGACAGCGGCTGGGCGGGCATGGTGAAGGATATTCCGCGCATTATGAAGCGCGAATGGCAAAAGCTGGCATGGTATCTGCCGCGCGCGCTCGTTCTGCTACTGCTCTATTTTATCCCCGGATTTGGGCAAACGGTCGCGCCTGTTCTCTGGTTTTTATTCAGCGCCTGGATGCTCTCGATTCAGTACTGCGATTATCCGTTTGATAACCATAAGGTCAGTTTTCGGCAGATGCGTACATCGCTAAAACGGCATAAAACGGATGTGATGCAGTTCGGCGCGCTGGTGAGTTTATTTACCATGGTGCCGATACTGAATCTGGCGATTATGCCGGTAGCCGTTTGCGGCGCGACCGCCATGTGGGTCGATCGCTATCGCGGCGCGCTGGGGCAGGTAAAATAAGGCTTATGCTTTTTGCTTCACCCTTATTGCCGCAGAACATATATATATACTATTTCTTTACTTCCTTGAAAAATTGAACCGGGTATGCTTGATGCAGTTCCCATTTTTCATACAGTTAAGGACGGGTTATGAGTAAGATCTATGAAGACAATTCGTTAACAATCGGCCATACGCCTCTGGTTCGCCTGAACCGGATTGGTAACGGACGCATTCTGGCTAAAGTCGAATCCCGTAACCCGAGCTTCAGCGTGAAATGCCGCATCGGCGCCAACATGATCTGGGACGCCGAGAAAAGAGGCATTCTGAAACCTGGCGTCGAACTGGTTGAGCCAACCAGCGGCAACACCGGCATCGCGCTGGCCTACGTGGCCGCCGCGCGCGGCTACAAGCTGACGCTGACCATGCCGGAAACCATGAGCGTGGAGCGCCGCAAGCTGCTGAAGGCGCTGGGTGCGAATTTGATCCTGACGGAAGGCGCTAAGGGCATGAAGGGCGCGATTGCC
The DNA here is from genome assembly GCF_043420595.1 of Erwinia plantamica. Lineage (NCBI taxonomy): Bacteria > Pseudomonadati > Pseudomonadota > Gammaproteobacteria > Enterobacterales > Erwiniaceae > Erwinia > Erwinia plantamica. Next base: position 138,252 of record NZ_JBGCUC010000014.1, on the reverse strand, counting down.
AAAGCGGAAGAAATCGTCGCCGGCGATCCGGACAAATTTGTGCTGCTACAGCAGTTCAGCAACCCGGCTAACCCGGAAATTCATGAAAAAACCACCGGCCCGGAAATCTGGGAAGATACTGACGGCGAAGTCGACGTCTTTATCGCCGGCGTGGGCACGGGCGGCACGCTGACTGGCGTCAGCCGCTATATCAAAAATACCAAAGGCAAAAAGGATCTGATCGCCGTCGCGGTAGAGCCGTCGGATTCGCCGGTCATCGCCCAGGCGCTGGCTGGTGAAGAGATCAAGCCTGGCCCGCATAAAATTCAGGGTATCGGTGCCGGCTTTATCCCTGGCAACCTGGATTTGGATCTGGTCGATCGTGTGGTGGCTATCACCAACGAAGAGTCTATCTCTACGGCGCGCCGTCTGATGGAAGAAGAAGGCATTCTGGCCGGGATCTCCTCTGGCGCTGCGGTTGCCGCTGCCCTCAAGCTGCAGGAAGATGAAGCTTTTGCCAATAAAACTATCGTGGTGATCCTGCCCTCTTCCGGCGAGCGCTACTTAAGTACGGCGCTGTTTGCCGATCTCTTTACCGAGAAAGAATTACAGTAGCGATTGCGGTTGCCTGAAACTGTCTGAAAAAGCACCCGCCAGGGTGCTTTTTTGTGGAGCACGTCAAACTTTTGCCACTTTCCACATTGCTTTTACCTGCGGGTGTCTGGTATCTAAGCAACCAATTATTTCGAACCTCAAAATTAATCGCTGCGTGAATTGCCTGTAGCTGAATCGATTTACCGGTTTGGCGCGAAAGCAGAAAGCACGGCATAATGAAGAGGAAGAAAGCGCAGCCGGTGTGCCATGTTATCCGCGCGCTATCTGTCATATTTCGGCGCATTTCTGGCACGTTGTTAAACACGGACCTGCGCGAGACATTCAGGCCAAAGCGGCGCCGCCAGGCTAAGCTTTGGAATAACGCCAAATAAATTAAGTTGGGGAAACAACATGTTCCAGCAAGAAGTCACCATTACCGCGCCTAACGGTCTACACACTCGCCCTGCCGCTCAGTTTGTTAAAGAAGCCAAGGCTTTCGTTTCTGAAATCACCGTGACCTCTAACGGCAAATCCGCCAGCGCCAAAAGCCTGTTTAAACTGCAGACGCTGGGCCTGACTCAGGGCACCGTCGTGACGCTTTCCGCCGAAGGCGAAGACGAGCAGAAAGCCGTTGAGCACCTGGTCAAACTGATGGCCGAACTCGAATAAGCGTCAGCTTTTTCTACGCGACAGGCACTTTATTGCAACATAATTGATCGCGGACAGCATGTCCGCGTTGTTGTTTTAATACAGTGGAGCGCCTGTCAGATGCGGGTGGCCGCCGGGTTTCTCGCCGGTGCCGGGTTCGCCGCAGTTTCTCGCTCGCGATTATCAGTAATTAAAAAGGTAGGGTTATGATTTCAGGCATTTTAGCATCACCGGGTATCGCTTTTGGCAAAGCGCTTCTGCTGAAAGAAGATGAAATAGTCATCAACCGGAAAAAAATTACTACCGACCAGGTTGAGCAGGAAGTTCAGCGTTTTCTCGATGGTCGCAGCAAGGCTGCCGCGCAGCTTGAGGCGATCAAAACCAAAGCCGGGGAGACCTTCGGCGAAGAGAAAGAGGCCATCTTTGAAGGCCACATCATGCTGCTGGAAGATGAAGAGCTTGAGCAGGAAATCATAGCCCTGATTAAAGACGAGCTGGCCTCAGCCGACTCGGCCGCCCACTCCGTGATTGAAGGCCAGGCGAAAGCGCTGGAAGAACTGGACGACGAGTACCTGAAAGAGCGCGCCGCCGACGTGCGCGACATCGGTAAACGTCTGCTGCAAAACATTCTCGGCCTGCATATCGTCGATCTCAGCGCCATTGCCGAAGAAGTGCTGCTGGTTGCCAAAGATCTGACGCCGTCTGAAACCGCGCAGCTGAACCTGAACAAAGTGCTTGGGTTTATTACCGACCTGGGCGGCCGTACTTCCCACACCTCCATCATGGCACGCTCGCTGGAGCTGCCGGCCATCGTCGGCACGGGCGACGTAACCAGCCAGGTGAAGAATGGCGATTATCTGATTCTGGACGGCGTGAACAACCAGGTTTACGTTAATCCAACGCCGGAGCAGATCGACGAACTGAAAGCTATCCACACTCAGTACGTGACGGAAAAGAACGATCTGGCCAAGCTGAAAGATCTGCCTGCGGTAACGCTTGACGGTCATCAGGTTGAAGTCTGCGCCAACATCGGCACCGTGCGCGATGTAGCTGGCGCGGAGCGTAACGGCGCGGAAGGCGTGGGCCTCTACCGTACCGAATTCCTGTTTATGGATCGCGACTCGCTGCCGAGCGAAGAAGAGCAGTTCCAGGCCTACAAAGCCGTGGCGGAAGCGATGGGTTCGCAGGCCGTTATCGTACGCACGATGGACATCGGCGGCGATAAAGATCTGCCCTATATGAACCTGCCAAAAGAAGACAACCCGTTCCTCGGCTGGCGCGCCATCCGTATTGCGATGGATCGCCCGGAAATCCTGCACGCCCAGCTGCGCGCCATCCTGCGCGCTTCCGCTTTCGGCAAGCTGCGCATTATGTTCCCGATGATCATTTCCGTTGAGGAAGTGCGCACGCTGAAGGCCGAGCTGGAAACGCTGAAGGCGCAGCTGCGTGAAGAAGGCAAAGCCTTTGACGAGCAGATTGAGGTCGGCATTATGGTGGAAACGCCAGCTTCAGCCGCAATCGCGCATCATCTGGCTAAAGAAGTCGATTTCTTCAGTATCGGCACCAACGACCTGACGCAGTACACGCTGGCGGTCGATCGCGGTAACGATCTGATTTCGCATTTGTACAACCCAATGACCCCTTCCGTGCTGACGCTGATCAAGCAAGTTATTGACGCATCTCATGCTGAAGGGAAATGGACAGGGATGTGTGGTGAGCTGGCAGGCGATGAACGTGCTACACTACTGTTACTGGGAATGGGGCTGGACGAATTCAGCATGAGTGCCATTTCTATCCCGCGCATCAAAAAAATTATTCGTAATACGAATTTTGAAGATGCTAAGGCGTTAGCAGAACAGGCTCTGGCTCAACCGACAGCGGAAGAGTTGATGAACCTGGTCAACAAGTTCATTGAAGAAAAAACACTCTGCTGAGATCCAGAAGCGCTGGCCAAATATTACTGCTTAGGAGAAGATCATGGGTTTGTTTTCAAAACTTTTTGGCGATAAGTCAGATACCGCATCTGGTGCCATTGAGATCGTGGCACCGCTGTCCGGCGAAATCGTAAACATTGAAGACGTGCCGGACGTGGTATTTGCGGAGAAAATTGTTGGCGACGGTATCGCAATCAAACCTGCCGGCAACAAAATGGTGGCGCCTGTTGACGGCACCATCGGTAAAATCTTCGAAACCAATCATGCATTTTCCATTGAATCGGACAGCGGCATTGAGCTGTTCGTTCACTTCGGGATTGATACCGTTGAACTGAAGGGTGAAGGGTTTAAGCGTATCGCTGAAGAAGGCCAGAAAGTGAAGAAAGGTGACGTGATCATCGAATTCGATCTGCCTTTGCTGGAAGAAAAAGCGAAATCTACGCTGACGCCGGTGGTGATCTCTAATATGGACGAGATCAAAGAGCTGGTTAAGTTGACGGGTAGCGTTACCGTGGGCGAAACACCGGTGATCCGCATCAAAAAGTAAGCCGTGCCTGTCTGAAAGGTCGCCTGAGCAATCAGGCGGCCTTTTTTTTCAGGCTAACGCATCGCGCAGGCTGGGCACTTCTTCTATCTCATCCAGCGACAGCTGTAGCTCAAGTTCATGCATATGATGATGCATCAACTGCTGTGCGCGGTGGTTGTCACCCGCCTGCAGCGCAGCGACTATCGAGCTGTGCTGTTCGCAGTGGCTGGCCGGATCCTCATTGCGCTGGTAGAGCGCGACAATCAGCGAGCTGCGTACGGTAAGATTGGTAAGAATTTCGCTGAGCACGCGGTTATCGCTGATTTCCGCCAGCAAAAGATGGAACTGCGACAGCTGCCGTACAATTTCCAGGCGGTTATTGCTGGCAATTGCCTCTTTCTCCGCCTGTCGCTGCGCGATCAGCTCAGTCTGATAGCGCTGCATCTGCTGCGTGGTGATACCGGCTATAATGGCGTTCTCTACCGCTCGCCGGGCGGTAAAGACTTCCCGGGCTTCGCGCGCTTCCGGTTTGGCGACCATCGCGCCGCGATGCGGTTCAATGGTGACGATATGCTGCATCGCCAGACGCTGTAGCGCGCTCTGCACGTGATTGCGGTTGGCCACCAGCACCTCGACAATCTGGGCTTCGATTAACCGTGTGCCCGGCTTAAGCCGATGCTGCGCAATGGCGTTGGAGATGGCATCCACAATCCGCTGCACTTCCTGTTGCTTACTGGACGACGCTTTATTCATCCTTTACCTCATAAATGCGAATAAAAGGTGTCGGACAATGATAGCACCCTCGTTAAGCTAAGCCACCCAGTGCGGTAGCTTCAGCGTCAGTTCCAGCCCGCCGTTTTTACCGTTCACCGCGCTGACCTCGCCCTGATGCGCCAGGATCACCTTACGCACAATTGATAGCCCCAGGCCGTAGCCTTTGCCGGATAGCGGCGAATTCACGCGCACAAAGGGATCGAAAATGCTGGAAAGCTTGTCCGCATCCACGCCGGGGCCCTGGTCGCTGACGCCGATGGTGAGCCAGCCGCTGTCCTGCTGTAGCGAGATCCTGACATGCTGCCCCTGCCCGGAAAAACGCAGCGCGTTACGCACCACGTTTTCCACTGCGGAACGGATCAGCTTGGCGTCGCCTTTAACCGTGTAGTCGCCGTTCTGGTCCGCATTCAGCATGATTTCCACGCCGGAACCCTGAGCCTCGTAGCGCGCATCGTTGGCGACCGCCTCCAGCAGCCCAAGCAGATCGAAATACTGCTCGTCCGGCAGGCTTTGATGCTCGGCGCGCGACAGCGTCAGCAGCTCGCCGATCATCTTATCCAGCCGCCGCGCCTCTTCGTCGATCCTGTCGAGCGATTGCCCTACCGACTCCGGCGTTTGCCGCGCCAGCCCGGTCGCCAGCTGAAGACGCGCCAGCGGCGAGCGCAGCTCGTGAGAAACATCGTGCAGCAGCTCCTCGCGCGCCTTAACCAGCACGGAAAGGCGTTCAACCATGGCGTCAAAATCCTGCGCCACCACCGACAGCTCGTCATGCCGCCGACGCATTTTGGGAAACAGCCGCACGGAGAGATCGCCTTTGGAGACGCGATCGAAACCTTCTCGCAGCTGACGCATAGGTCGGGTCAGGTTCCACGCCAGAAACAGGCTGAACAGCAGCCCGCCGCCGCCCGCCATAAACAGCATGGGTTCAGGAATATTCAGAAAGCTGCGGTGGCCACCGGCCATATGGCTGTCTTCGCGCAGCCCCTGCACGTCGTAGCGCAGCTGATACTGTTGACCATCGGCACCGGTCACCCATTCGATCACTTCTTTCGGGAACTCGCCGGGCCGCAAATCGCGGTTAAGGTCGCCGTGCGGTAGCTCCTGCGGCGGCTTTTTCATCACCTGTACCGAGAAGAAGCGGCGATCGTTGGCGGACCAGTCCGCCATCATATCGTTGAGCGCATCCATGCCGCCGCGCTGCAATACCGAGACGGCCGAGGTCATCTGCAAATTAACGATGCGCCGGGCCGCCAGGTTTTCCGGCGGTTCGTGGTGCCGGCCATACAGGGAAAAGCTCAGCCACAGCAGCTGGCTCATAATCAGAAACGTCAGCCAGAAACCCAGCAGGATCTTCCAGAAGAGCAGCCCACGAAAGCCCGCCGTCATCGGATGCGATAGCCGATGCTGCGAACGGTTTCGATGGTGATGGCGTCACAGGTTAAAGCGGAAAGCTTCTGGCGGATATTGCTGATATGCACGTCCACGCTGCGATCGTAGGCTTCGCGAGGACGACCCAGCCCCTTTTCCGACAGCTCATCTTTAGAAACCACGCGATCGGGCGAGCGCAGCAGCAGATCCAGCAGATTAAATTCCGAAGCGGTGAGATCGAACGGCTGCTTCTGCCATTCGCTGATGCGCGTGGCCGGGTTTAGCGTCAGCTCGCCCCAGCTGACCACTTCACGGCTTTCCACCACCACCGGCTGTTCTTCAACGCGGCGCAGCACGGCGCGCAGCCTGGCGACCAGCTCGCGCGGATAGCAAGGTTTAGGCATATAGTCATCGGCACCCATTTCCAGGCCGATGACGCGATCGATATTGTCACCCTTCGCCGTCAGCATGATGACCGGCAGGCGGCTACTCTGCCGCACCTGACGCAGCACATCAATGCCGCTCATATCCGGCAGCATGATGTCCAGGATCATTGCGCTATAGCCGCCCGACATCGCCCCTTCAATCCCCGCTTTGCCGCTCAGTACCAGCGTGGCGTCAAATCCTTCGGCAATCAGATACTGGCTGAGCATGGTGCCCAGCTCCAGATCGTCATCAACCAGTAAAATTTTCATGCGTTATCTCTCTCCAGGCCAGGCGCTATTTTCACCTGTTGCTCAAACAATAGCAGCAGGTTTTACCCAATCCTTACAGTGTAACGGCATGAGCACAAATTGAGCGGCCCGAAAGCGTGGGCCTGCCAGGAGGGAGATCGGGCTGGCGTATGCACGCCGATAGAGGGATCAGTCTGGTGACGAATGCACGCCGGTAGAGAGGTACCTGTCGCCACGATCGCAGACGATAGCGACAATAACGCTGCCGGGCTGCTCTTGCGCAATACGCAGCGCGCCGGCCACCGCCCCGCCGGAACTGACGCCGCAGAAAATGCCTTCACGGCGCGCCAGCAGGCGCATGGTTTCCTCCGCCTCCTGCTGGGTCATATCCAGGATACGGTCGATCAGCTCCGGTCGATAGATGGCGGGAAGATAGGCCTGCGGCCAGCGGCGAATGCCGGGAATGCTGTTGCCTTCGGCGGGCTGTAATCCCACGATAGCTACCGTTCCGCTCTGCTCTTTCAGATAGCGTCCCACGCCGGTGATGGTGCCGGTAGTGCCCATACTGGAAACAAAGTGCGTCAGCCTTCCTGCGCTTTGCTGCCAGATTTCCGGGCCGGTGGTAACGTAGTGGCCCAGCGGGTTATCAGGATTGTTAAACTGATCGAGCACTTTGCCCTCTCCGCGCGCTTCCATATCGCGGGCCAAATCGCGCGCGCCCTCCATGCCCAGCTCGCGGCTTACCAGCAGTAGCTCCGCGCCGTAGGCCCGCATCGCCGCCTGACGTTCCATGCTCATGTTATCGGGCATCAGCAGCTTGATACGGTAGCCTTTCATCGCGGCGATCATCGCCAGCGCGATGCCCGTATTGCCGCTGGTCGCTTCGATCAGCATATCGCCGGGCCGGATTTCGCCACGCCGCTCCGCCTGCTGGATCATCGACAGCGCGGCGCGATCTTTGACCGAGCCGCCGGGGTTATTGCCCTCAAGCTTCAGCCAGATTTCGCTGCCGTTGTCTGGCGTCAGCCGCTGAAGCTTGATCAATGGCGTGTTGCCGATGGTGTGTTCGAGCGTGGTCAAGTGATGGTTCCTGAAGAAGGCCTTACCGGCAAAAAAGGTCAGGCATAACCTGACCCGGATGGCGGTAGAAAATATCAGGCGCTCTGCGCAAAGGCAACCTGCCGCAGCGGCGTATCGCCTTTATAAAGGCGCGCCTGTTGCAGGCCGACAAAAAGACGCTCGCCGCGGATCGGCGCGGTTTGCTCGCCTTCCATCACTACGGTGATCGGTTCATGCTGCTCACCCCAGCCCGTGGGCTGTGCCACCAGCTGCCAGTAGTGGCCGCGCGGGCTGACTTCCAGCACCTGCACCGGCAGCGGCGTTTCCAGGCTGCTCTGGCGGCTGACGTCGATTTCCCACGGGCGCAGGAACAGTTCGACCGCACCCTGGTGCGCTGGCGCATAGCCCAGTGGCCAGCGATGCGCGCCGACATGGAACTGCGAACCGTGCACCTCAGCATCAAAGCGGTTCACTTCGCCCAGGAATTCCAGCACGAAACGGGTAGCCGGATCGCGCCATACTTCATCCGGCGCGCCAGCCTGCTCGATATTGCCCTGGCTCATCACCACCACGCGATCGGCGACTTCCATCGCCTCTTCCTGATCGTGGGTAACAAAGACGCTGGTGAACTTCAGCTCTTCGTGCAGCTGTCGCAGCCAGCGGCGCAGCTCTTTACGCACCTGCGCATCCAGCGCGCCAAAGGGTTCATCAAGCAGCAGAATTTGCGGATCGACCGCCAGCGCACGCGCCAGCGCCACCCGCTGTTTCTGACCGCCGGAAAGCTGTGCCGGGAAACGCCCGGCCAGATGTCCCAGCTGCACCATCTCCAGCAGGCGCGTGACTTTTTCTTTAATGGCCGCCGCAGAAGGACGCTCGCGGCGCGGCAGCACGGTCAGTCCAAACGCGATATTGTCGAACACCGTCATATGGCGGAACAGCGCATAGTGCTGGAATACAAAGCCGACGCGACGGTCGCGGGCGTGTAGCCGCGTCACATCGTTGCCGTGAAAGCTCAGACGGCCGCTGTTCTGGCTCTCCAGACCGGCGATAATACGCAGCAGCGTGGTTTTCCCGGAGCCGGACGGGCCCAGCAGCGCCACCATCTGACCAGAAGGGATATCCAGCGAAATATCGTTCAGCACTTTAGTCCGGCCAAAGGATTTGTTGATGTTACTGATTTCAATGCTCATTGTTCCCCCTCCCGTTGCGCGCGGCGTTCTAAACGCCATTGCAGCGCGCTTTTCAGAAACAGCGTGACTATCGCCATCAGGGTCAGCAGCGCGGCGGCGGTAAAAGCGCCCACGCTGTTGTAGTCCTGATGCAGTAATTCTACCTGTAGCGGCAGCGTGTAGGTTTCGCCGCGAATCGATCCCGAAACCACCGAAACCGCGCCAAACTCGCCAATCGCGCGCGCGTTAGTTAATACCAGGCCGTACAGCAGCGCCCAGCGGATATTTGGCAGCGTAACGCGCCAGAACATCTTCCAGCCGGAGGCGCCAAGCAGCACCGCGGCTTCATCTTCGCTGCTGCCCTGGCTCAGCATCACCGGCACCAGTTCGCGCACCACAAACGGACAGGTCACGAAGATAGTGACCATCGCCATACCCGGCCAGGAGAACATCAGCTGAATGCTGTGCTCGTCCAGCCAGCCGCCCGCCGGGCCGTTAACGCCCCAGAACAGCAGATACATCAGCCCCGCCACCACCGGCGACACGGCAAAAGGAATATCAAACAGCGTCAGCAGCAGCTGGCGGCCGGGAAAGGTGAAGCGCGTCACCAGCCAGGCCAGCAGCGTGCCGAACACCAGGTTAACCGGCACGGTGATCAGCGCCATCAGCACGGTCAGCCAGATGGCGTGCAGCATGTCGCCATCTTTCAGGTTGCTGAACATCGCCGTCACGCCGTCAGAAAAGGCGCTGGCGAAAATAGCGATAAGCGGCACCACCAGCAGGCCGAGCGAGACGATCATGCCCGTGGCGATCAGCAGCCATTTGCCCCAGCGCGGACGCTCGCGTCCAACGTGATTCAGTTCGGTAACGTCAGCCATTATTGACCTCCAAGACGACGGCCAAAGCGGCTTTGTAGAGTGTTAATCGCAAACAGCAGCAGCAGCGAGGCGGCCAGGATCACCGAAGCGATGGCGCTGGCTGCCGGATAGTCGAACTCCTGCAGACGCACGAAAATCATCAGCGAGGTCACCTCGGTTTTCCAGGCGATATTACCGGCAATAAAGATCACCGCGCCGAACTCGCCCAGGCTGCGGGTAAAAGAGAGCGCCGTGCCGGCCAGCAGCGCCGGGCCAACTTCCGGCAGCACCACGCGGCGGAAGCTCTGAAACGGCGTGGCGCCGAGGGTTTCCGCCGCCTCTTCATATTCCGGGCCAAGCTCTTCCAGCACCGGCTGCACCGTGCGCACCACGAAAGGAATGCTGGTAAAGGCCATCGCCACGGCGATCCCCAGCCAGGTGTAGGAAACTTTAATATCGAACTGCGCCAGCCACTGCCCGTACCAGCCGTTCACGGAAAAAAGCCCGGCCAGCGTCAGGCCCGCTACCGCCGTCGGCAGCGCAAAAGGCAGATCCATTAAGCCATCCAGCAGCGCGCGCCCCGGAAAACGGTAGCGCGTCAGGATCCAGGCCATCAGCATGCCGAAAAAGGCGTTAAACACCGAGGCGACGCCCGCCGACAGCAGCGTCACCTTATAGGCGGCAATCATCTGGGGATTGGTTACCACATCCCAGTACTGTGCCAGCGTCATCTCAGACAGCTGCATCAGCAGCGCGCTGATCGGCAACAGCAGGATCAGACAGGTAAAAAACAGACTACTGCCCAGGCTCAGTCCAAAGCCGGGCAGCACGCGCTTACTTTTAGTGGCAAACATTACTCACGTCCCGCTGCTAACAACTTATCCAGTTCGCCACCGCTGGCGAACTGCGTTTTCATGACCTGCTCCCAGCTGCCGAATACCTGTTCCACGCGGAACAAATCGACGGCCGGAAAGCGCTGCCGCTGCTGCGCCATCAGCTCAGGATTATTTACGCGGTAATAATATTGAGTGATGATTTTCTGCGCCGCAGGCGTGTAGAGATAGTTCAGGTACGCTTTGGCCGCTTTTTCCGTATGGTTGGCCGCCACGTTTTTATCGATCCATGTGACCGGGAACTCCGCCAGCACGTTGCTGTGCGGGACAATCACCTCAAAATCCTGCTGCGGGTACTGATTACGGATAGTGTTCACTTCCGACTCAAAAGTGATCAGCACGTCGCCAAGCCCGCGCTCGACGAAAGTGGTGGTCGCGCCGCGCCCGCCGGTATCAAAAACCTCGACGTTTTTAAGGAACTGCGCCATAAACCGTTCGGTTTTTGCTTTGTCGTGTCCGTCCGCTTTATCCGCCGCGCCCCACGCCGCCAGCCAGGTATAACGACCGTTGCCGGAGGTTTTTGGATTAGGAAATATCAGCTTTACGTCGCTTTTGACCAGGTCGCGCCAGTCATGGATCTGCTTTGGATTGCCCTTGCGCACCAGAAAAGCCATGGTGGAATAGAAAGGCGAGCTGTTGTTGGGCAAACGCTGCTGCCAGTCCGCCGGAATGAGGTTGCCGCGATCGTGCAGGATCTGCACGTCGGTCAACTGGTTATAGGTTACGACATCGGCTTTCAGGCCCTGCAAAATGGCCAGCGCCTGTTTGGACGACCCGGCGTGTGACTGCCTGATCGTCAGCTTGTCGCCGCCGTTTTGCTGTGCCCAACGCTGTTCAAAAGGCGTGTTCAGGGCCGCAAACAGTTCGCGTGAGACATCATAAGAGCTGTTCAGCAGCTCTGTCGCCTGGGCTGACCCGGCCAGCAGCAGCAGAACGGCGCCGCTACAGATTTTTTTCAGTGTGGTCATGCTGTTCATCCCGGAATGATGGCCCGTCTCACGGCCTGAGAGGGTTCAGTTTATTTATAACCACACGAAAAGGAGTAACTGTTTTATATACCGTTTGGTGATTTGGAAGTTTAAAAAGCTATAAGCGGGCGGGACAGGTTATGCAGCGGGCAGAAATAGAAAGCCTGTTTGAAGCAACGATCGCGCAAGGGGAACACCATGTCCAGGGAACGGTCGCGGATACGCCGGGCGGCGTGTGCTGGCTGCGCGCGTGGAACGATCGGGAAAGGGACAGCAAGCGCAATGACTATCCCGATCTGTTTCTGATAACGGTAGCGGCGGCTATCTGTCCTGTGACACACAGCCGCAGGCCAATCAGCGGCGCCAGACGATCTGGCTTACCTGCCATTTCTTCAGCGTATCATCAGACGGCAACAGCCCTTCCGGCCCGTGCCATTCGCCGGTAAAGACGTAGCTGATATGCTGGCTGTCCGGCGCGCGGCACTCTACTCCCTTGCCGCCAGCAGCCTTCTGACAGGCACCGAAAGCGCGGCTATAGAGGTCGCTAAAAGGCGTGCCGATCTTCACACCAGAGGTAGTCTGGATGCTGTCATCCATCACCCGCACCTCGCTGACGCTGGTTTCGCCCGTGATTTCCAGCTTCACCTCTTTGCCGTCGAGCGCCTGGAAGAAGGTGATAACCTTGCCGTTTTCGCCGCGCATCCCTTTACGTATCTGATAGTCGTCGTTCAGCGCTTCGCCAACCGCCTGCTCGTTCATCGCGGTCGCGCCGTTCAGGCCGCCAACGCCCTGCTCGCTGACCTCAGTAGCAGAACCGAACCAGTGCCAGGGCGAGAGGCTGGACCAGGAATAGGTCAGCGGGTTCCACCAGGTGGCCCCGTGAGTGGCCGGTGCGGCGTCGCCGGAACTGGCGCAGCCAGCCAGCATAACGGCCGCGGCCAGGGCTAAAGGACGAACGGTTTTCATGAAAACTCCTGACAAAAAGAGAGGCGGCTGCCATAGCACAACGCCTTTTACGGCAGCCCCAAAGAAAGGTTGGAGTACGGATCGGCAGAAAAGTTTATTCGAGGTGCTGCTCTGGCGCAAAACAGTCGCGCAGCCGCGCGCTGAAGGCAAACCAGCCCAGCGCCAGCAGATCGAAACCGGTAAACAGGATCATCCACGGCGACAGCGTGTCCTCGCCCAGCCAGAGGCTGGCGAACTGCACGCAGAGCATCACGGCCAGCGACAGGCAGAGTACCCAGCGCCACGCCTGCCAGAGGCGCGGCAGACGCTGGCGATAGCCGGTCAGCAGCAGCCCTACCGCCGCAGGCACGCCCAGCGCAATGCCCGTCCAGAACGCGCGTGTATCCGGATAGAACAGCGCCAGCAGCGCCGTGCCCTGATCGCGAGAGGCACCGGCCATAATAAACAGTAGCCAGGTGCGCGCCTGCAGCAGCAGCACGCCCCAGAAGGCCAGCGGCAGCTTCAGCTGGCCTTTGGCATCGTAGTCGTCGGGCGTGTAGAGGCACATGGCGGAACGGTCGGCTGGCTTAATATTCGCGGTCTTCAATCAGGCGCTTACCAAGTAACATGCTGTCCTGCGTCTCGTAGTCCAGCTTTTCATAGAAACCCAACACCGCGTCGTTCTCTTCCCGCACCATCACGTTGATTTTCGGACAGCCGCGCGCAATCAGCTTTTTTTCAAGCCGGTTGATCAGCGCATTGGCGAAGCCACGGCCCTGATAGTCGGGATGCACGCCCAGATAGTAGGCTGAACCGCGATGGCCATCATAACCGCCCATCAGCGTACCGACCACGGCGCCGCCGACCACCGCCACCAGAAACAGGTCGGGATCGTGATTAAGTTTGCGCTCAATATCCATTTCCGGATCGTTCCACGGGCGCAGCAGATCGCAGCGTTCCCACAGGGTGATCACTTCTTCAAAATCGTCCTGGCTAAATACGCGAATTTCCATAGCGTTGTCCCAGATGTTAACCACAATTCGCTGATTATCGCGGTTTCTTTCGCGGGCGCAACCCTCCGAAGAGATAATTGCCAGAAAGTGGCAGAAAGCGGCTACATAATCCCCAGATAGCACGCGATTGCTTTTCCAGCTGGCTGCATGAGCAGTGAATTTACGCTGCCGTTAGCGGCCTGAAATAAAAAGTAAAACGTTGAAATAGTTCCCGCCTCGCTGTCGTCTTATTGTTACGATATAACAGTAAGCACTTTGCGCCCTGAGGATGTTGTAATGAAAAAGTTTGGCCCGATGACCCCGCTTACTTCCCGCCGTCAGCTGCTGCTTTCCGGCCTGGCGCTGGCGCTGCTGGGCGGCAGTGCCGCCAGGGCAAAAGAAGCACCGCTTAAAACAGCATCCGCGCACGGGGCCACGCCGCCTGAAGCAAAGGGTAAAAGGATTGTGATGATCGATCCCGGCCACGGCGGCATCGATTCTGGCGCGGTAGGTGAAGAAGGTTCGGAAGAAAAACACGTGGTGCTGGAGATAGCCGGACATATCCGTCAGATGCTGAGCGATCATCCTCATATCGAGGCGCGACTGACGCGGGATAACGATCGCTTTATCCCGCTGGGCGAGCGCGTGGAAATTGCACACCAGCACGGCGCCGATCTTTTTATGTCGATACACGCCGACGGTTTTACCAGCCCCGATGCCAACGGCGCTTCGGTTTTCGCCCTTTCTAACCGTGGTGCCAGCAGCCGAATGGCCCGCTATCTGTCCGAGCGCGAAAACGCTGCCGATGCCGTGGGCGGCGTCAAGGTAGCGCAAAAGGATCACTATCTACAGCAGGTGCTGTTTGATTTGGTGCAGACCGATACGATTAAAAATAGCCTGACGCTGGGCAAGCACGTGCTGAGCCAGATCCGGCCGATTCACCATTTGCACAGTCAGCATCCCGAGCAGGCCGCTTTTGCCGTGCTGAAATCGCCTTCTATCCCTTCGGTGCTGGTGGAAACCTCTTTTATTACCAACCCCGCCGAAGAGCGCTTGCTGGGCACCACCGCTTTCCGTCGGAAAATCGCCGGCGCTATAGTGGATGGCGTTATCAGCTATTTTAATGAGTTCGATGCCAACAACCGCCGCCCCGGCTAGGGCATTTTGACGTATACTTCGCGCGTCATTTTACAGTCAGGCAAAACCATGAATACACCCGATATCGCCCTGGTAAAGCAGTTTCTGCTCAGGTTACAGGACACAATCTGTCAGCAGCTGGCGCAGGCTGACGGCAAGGCGCAGTTTGCGGAAGACAGCTGGACGCGCGAAGGCGGCGGCGGCGGCAGAAGCCGCGTGCTGCGCAACGGCGCGGTGTTTGAACAGGCTGGCGTTAACTTTTCTCATGTGCACGGCGACCAGATGCCCGCCTCCGCCACCGCGCACCGGCCGGAGCTGGCCGGCCGCAGTTTTGAAGCGATGGGCGTATCGCTGGTGATCCATCCGTCCAATCCTTACGTGCCCACCAGCCACGCCAACGTGCGCTTTTTTATTGCCGAAAAGCCGGGCGCCGACCCGGTATGGTGGTTCGGCGGCGGTTTCGATATGACGCCTTACTATGGCTTTACGGAAGACGCGGTGCACTGGCATCAAACCGCGGCCGATCTCTGTCAGCCCTTTGGCGAAGAGGTCTATCCGCGCTACAAAAAGTGGTGTGACGACTATTTCTTTATTAAACACCGTAACGAGCAGCGCGGCATCGGCGGCCTGTTTTTTGACGATTTGAACACGCCGGATTTTGACCACTGTTTTCGCTTTATGCAGGCGGTCGGCGAAGGCTTCCTGAACGCTTATTTGCCGATAGTGGCGCGGCGCAAAACGCTGCCGTGGGGCGAGCGCGAGCGCCAGTTCCAGCTTTACCGCCGTGGCCGCTATGTGGAGTTCAACCTGGTGTGGGATCGCGGCACGCTGTTTGGTCTGCAGACCGGCGGCCGTACCGAATCCATTCTGATGTCGATGCCGCCGCTGGTACGCTGGGAATACGACTACCAGCCGCAGCCGGGCACGCCGGAAGCCGCGCTGTACACCGATTTCCTGCCGGTTAAAGCCTGGATTTAACATTGATATAGCGAGCCGGAAGCCGCCGCTCGCTATTTTTCCCCTCGCCTTCCCCAAAAATGTAGCAGCCAGTGCTGCCGCCTGCCGTAATCCTGAAGAAGTGCTACACTTTCAGGTACCGCGTTTTACCAGCCATTGGGCTAACCCATTGCAACAATCAGAGAAAACGCATTCCCATTACAGGACGTCTGATGCAATGTTTGGCCTGAGAATAATCCACCGCGTCGGAAGCCGGCCCTGCGTAAATGCACAGGATTGCGGCCCGGTTCGTTCGCTATTGGGCTTTGTAGCCCGGCGACAGCCGATGTTCCGGCACGGTCATCATTAGTTTTGCAGATTGCCCATCAAGGAGCCATGAGATGAACCAGCTAGACGCACTGAAACAATACACCACCGTGGTGGCGGACAGTGGCGATATCGAATCTATTCGTAATTATCACCCTGAAGATGCCACCACCAACCCATCTCTGATCCTGAAAGCCTCCAGCCTCGACTCTTACAAGCACCTGATCACCGACGCTATCGACTACGCCAAAAAACAGGGCGGCAGCAAAGAGACGCAAATCATCAACGCCAGCGACAAAGTCAACGTCAACCTCGGTATGGAAATCCTGAAAAGCGTGCCTGGCCGCGTTTCTACCGAGGTGGACGCTCGCCTGTCGTTTGACCGCGGCATGTGCGTGACCAAAGCCGAGAAGCTGGTGAGAATGTACGAAGACAACGGTATCGACCGTTCACGTATTCTGATCAAGCTCGCTTCCACCTGGGAAGGCATCCGCGCGGCGGAAGAACTGGAGAAAAACGGCATCAACTGTAACCTGACGCTGCTGTTCTCCTTTGCCCAGGCGCGCGCCTGTGCGGAAGCGGGCGTGTTCCTGATTTCGCCGTTTGTCGGCCGTATCTACGACTGGTACAACACCCGCAAGCCGCTTGACCCTTATGTGGTGGATGAAGATCCAGGCGTGGTTTCCGTTCGTAAAATCTACGAGTACTACAAGCAGCACCGCTATAACACCATCATCATGGGCGCCAGCTTCCGTAAAACGGAACAAATCATCGCGCTGGCGGGCTGCGATCGCCTGACTATTTCACCAAACCTGCTGGAAGAGCTGCAGGCCAGCGACGCGCCGGTTGAGCGCAAGCTGACGCCGTCAACTGAAGCTTTCCACCAGCCTGCTCCGCTTTCTGAATCGGAGTTCCGCTGGGAGCACAATCAGGATCCTATGGCGGTAGAAAAACTGGCCGAAGGTATCCGCCAGTTTGCCGTTGACCAACAGCACCTGGAAGACGTGCTGGCCGCTAAGCTGTAATTTCGTTCACGGGCCTCCCCGACGCGCGTCGGGGAAAGTCGCCCGACGTTTATTTGCCCAGTTCGTCCCCCCAAAAATATCAGGGAGAAAAATATGTCTTCACGTAGAGAGTTGGCTAATGCAATCCGTGCGCTGAGTATGGATGCGGTGCAAAAAGCCAAATCGGGTCACCCAGGCGCCCCAATGGGCATGGCAGATATTGCAGAAGTGCTGTGGCGCGACTTTTTGCATCACAACCCGACTAACCCTGCCTGGGCCGATCGCGACCGTTTTATCCTTTCCAACGGTCACGGCTCCATGCTGCTGTACAGCCTGCTGCACCTGAGCGGCTATGACCTGCCGATTGAAGAACTGAAAAACTTCCGCCAGCTGCATTCCAAAACGCCGGGCCACCCGGAAATCGGCTACACGCCAGGCGTGGAAACCACTACCGGCCCGCTGGGTCAGGGTCTGGCCAACGCCGTGGGTCTGGCGATTGCCGAACGCACGCTGGCCGCGCAGTTTAACCGTCCCGATCATGAGATCGTCGATCACCATACCTATGTGTTTATGGGCGACGGCTGCCTGATGGAAGGTATCTCGCATGAAGTTTGCTCGCTGGCCGGCACGCTGGGTCTTGGCAAGCTGATCGGTTTCTACGATCACAACGGCATTTCGATCGACGGCGAAGTGGAAGGCTGGTTCAGCGATGATACCGCCAAGCGTTTTGAAGCCTACAACTGGCATGTGATCAGCGAAGTAGACGGTCACGACGCCGAAGCGGTAGCGAAAGCGATCAAAGAAGCGCAGAGCGTGACCGATAAGCCTTCTCTGATCATCTGCCGTACCATTATCGGCTACGGTTCGCCAAACAAAGCCGGTAAAGAAGAAGCGCACGGCGCGGCGCTGGGCGATGAAGAGATCGCACTGACCCGCAAACAGCTGGGCTGGAACTATCCGCCGTTCGAAATCCCGCAGGAAATTTACGCACAGTGGGATGCCAAAGAAGCGGGCCAGCAGTATGAGAAAGCATGGAACGACAAGTTCGCAGCTTATAAAGCGGCTTATCCGGAACTGGCGAAAGAGTACGCTCGTCGTATGGATGGCGGCATGCCGGAAAACTGGCAGCAGGAAACGCAGAAGTTTATCGAAGAGCTGCAGGCTAATCCGGCGAAAATCGCCAGCCGTAAAGCTTCCCAGAACTCGCTGGAAGCCTATGGCAAGCTGCTGCCGGAATTCCTGGGCGGTTCCGCTGACCTGGCGCCAAGCAACCTGACTATCTGGTCCGGTTCCAAATCGATTAAAGACGACCTGGCGGGTAACTATATCCACTACGGCGTGCGCGAATTCGGTATGACCGCTATCGCTAACGGCATCGCGCATCACGGCGGCTTTGTGCCTTACACCGCTACCTTCCTGATGTTCGTCGAGTATGCGCGTAACGCCGTGCGTATGGCGGCGCTGATGAAGGCGCGTCAGATCCTGGTCTACACACACGACTCCATCGGTCTGGGCGAAGATGGCCCGACGCACCAGCCGGTTGAGCAGATCGCCAGCCTGCGCGTTACGCCAAACATGAGCGTCTGGCGTCCTTGCGATCAGGTAGAAACCGCCGTGGCCTGGAAACACGCGATTGAGCGCCACCACGGCCCGACCGCGCTGATCCTTTCCCGTCAGAACCTGGCGCAGCCGGAGCGCACCAAAGAGCAGCTGGAAAACATCTCTCGCGGCGCCTACGTCCTGAAAGATAGCGAAGGCACGCCGGAAGTGATCCTGATCGCAACCGGTTCTGAAGTGGAAATCACGCTGGGCGCGGCAGCAAAACTGACCGCCAACGGCCATAAAGTTCGCGTGGTGTCTATGCCTTCAACCGACCTGTTTGATAAGCAGGATCTGGCCTATCGCGAATCGGTGCTGCCTTCCGGCGTTACCGCTCGCGTGGCGGTGGAAGCGGGCATCGCAGACTACTGGTATAAGTATGTCGGCCTGAACGGCGCGATTGTCGGGATGACCACCTTTGGTGAGTCCGCACCGGCAGAGAAGCTGTTTAACGAGTTTGGCTTCACGGTGGAAAACATCGTCAGCCATGCAGAAAAACTGCTGAAGCCTCACTAAGCCTGTTCTCCTGCCCGCCCCTGGCGGGCAGGAGTCTCACCGCCCAGCCTGATACCAAACAGATTTTCCCCTTCGCGATGCTGATACCAGGCGTAGCCGCCGTGCAGTTCCGCAATAGCTTTAACCAGCGCCAGACCCAGTCCCGATCCCACGCTGTTGCGCGCCTCGTCTCCGCGCCAGAAGCGCTCAAATAATTTTTCCGTCTCCGCCAAAGGCTCACCCTTATTACCTACGGCTATATCGACAGCTTCTCCTGTCGCCTCGGTTTTTATGCGAACCAGCGTGTTTTCCGGCGCGTGGCGAACGGCATTGGTAATCAGATTGACCAGCGCCCGCTGAAACAGCATTTTATCGGCCTGAATATCGCCTTCCGCCTCCAGCGCAAAACGTAGCCCTTTTTCTTCCGCCAGCGGCTCCAGAAAATCGGTGATATTTTCCAGCGTGTCGGGCAGCGAAAAAACCTCTTTTCTGAGCGCCACGTTGTGGTGATCGGCTCTGGCCAGGAACAGAATGTTGTCGGTCAGGCGAGAGAGATTCTCCAGCTCTTCGATATTGCCTTCCAGCAGCTGCTGGTACGCTTCCGGCGTGCGCTCCTGCCCCAGCGCGACCTGATTCTGGCTGAGCATCACGTTGACCGGCGTGCGGAGCTCATGCGCCAGATCGTCGGCAAATCGGGTCAGCCGGGTAAAATCGTGCGCCAGGCGGCTGCGCATCACGTTAAGCGCCTCGCCCAGCGGCAGCAGCTCGCGGGGCAGAGTATTCAGTGGAACGCTGTCAGAAAGCCTGTCGGCGTGGGTGGCCGCGGTGATTTTGCTGAGCGCGCCTATGGCTCTTAGTCCCCGCCGGATCAGCAGAGGACTCAGGATAGCCCCAAGCATCAGCGCAGCCAGGCACACCAGCAGGCTTTCCTGGCGATACTGCTCCAGCATTTTGGCTCTTTCGCGCGCCAGCCGCGCTACCGTCAGCGTCACCGCGCCGCCGTTCGATTCGCCTTGCAGACTGAGAATGGTTAGCTCTTCACCTTCTTTGGTGCGCTGTCGGCGAAGCACGCCCGGCTGGTTTTCTGCGGTCAGCGCCGCCAGCCCAATGCCCGTCTGGTTAATCGTCACGTCCGGCCCCGCAGCCTGACGGATCAGCAGGATATCCTGCTGCGTGTCCACCATGCGGCTGAAATAAAGCGGCAGCATTTCCGGCTTCGCGCCATCCTGCAACAGCTGGCGCAGCTGAAGCGCCCGATTAATCAGCGTGCGATCGTCACGCCAGATCAGCTCGTGGCGTAACGCGCCGTAAAGCGTCAGCGTGATGCCGCCGCAGGCCGCCGCCATAATCAGCACAAAAATGATCGTGAGTCGGGCCGTCAGCGAGATCTTACGCATGCGGTTCTCCCGGCTCTGCCAGCCGGTATCCCATCCCGCGCACGGTGTCGATCAGTTTCGGCTCATAGGGGTCGTCTATCTTGCGGCGCAAACGGCGGATAGCTACGTCAACCGTGTTCGTTTCGCTGTCAAAATTAATGCCCCAGACCTCGCTGGCGATCAGCGTTCTCGGCACTATTTCTCCGCGTCGGCTGGCAAGCAGCCACAGCAGCGCGAATTCTCTACGGGTCAGCGCGACCGATTCGCCCTGCCGGCTGGCCGTCTGCCGCACCGAATCCATGACCAGATCGCCAACCGTCAGCACCGCTTGTGTAGGGTGATTCTGGCGCAGCTGCGCTCTGATGCGGGCCAGCAGCTCGGCAAAAGAGAAAGGTTTGACCAGGTAATCATTGGCGCCCAGCTCCAGCCCTTTAACGCGATCGTTTACCGAATCTCTTGCCGTCAGGCAAATTACCGGCGTGGCGCGGGCGGTACGCAGCGAGCGTAATACCTGCCATCCGTCCATGCCGGGCAGCATGATATCCAGCACGATAAGCGCATAGTTCTGGCTCAGGGCCAGGTGCAGTCCGTCGCGGCCGTCGGTGACGCTGTCCACCACAAATCCGGCTTCGCGCAGGCCCTGACAAAGCCAGTCGCTGGCTTTCTGGTTATCTTCAATCAGCAATAGTTTCATAAGCACAAGTCTGCCACGAGGCGGAAATTTTGTCCCCGAACTTCAGCCAATCTGACATTTTTGTCATGCTCGCGTCAGGTTGTTTCCCTTTGTTCTACGTTATAAAGAGGCATATTCAAACAGGAGAAGTGATGATGAAACAGTATTTCAACGCGGCAGCGCTGGCGCTCGCCCTTACCGCTTCTGCCTCCGCGATGGCCGCAGAGCAGAATCTTTTAAGCGTACACGTGCTGAACCAGCAAACTGGCAAACCGGCATCGAATGTGGAAGTTACGCTGGAGCAGAAACAGGACGCGGGCTGGAAATTCCTTAACAAGGCCAGCACCGATAAGGATGGACGTATTAAACAGTTCTGGCCTGCGCAGCCTGCAGCCACCGGCGATTACCGCGTCGTATTTAAAACCGGACGCTATTTTAGCGAGCAAAAGCAGGAGAGCTTCTTCCCGGAGATCCCGGTAGAGTTTCATATCAGCAACACGGCCGAGCATTATCATGTGCCGCTGCTGCTTAGCCAGTACGGCTACTCAACCTATCGCGGCAGCTGATCGCGTAAACGGGCGCCTCACCGGGCTGGGGCGCCGTGAATCAGGTAAAAGCTTTGCGCTTTTCTACGCCG
Organism: Erwinia plantamica; assembly: GCF_043420595.1. NCBI lineage: Bacteria > Pseudomonadati > Pseudomonadota > Gammaproteobacteria > Enterobacterales > Erwiniaceae > Erwinia > Erwinia plantamica. The sequence goes on along the minus strand of NZ_JBGCUC010000014.1, from coordinate 116,688 downwards.
TTCAGGAAAGCATACTCAATGAAGCCTTTTCACTCCGTAGACGCCTGCTCTGGCGCAGGCGGCATATCCCTTTTGCTGGTCCAGAGCGTCGGCCAGTCGTCGCTGCCGTGCCAGGCATCGCAGGTTCCCTCTTCCGCATATTCCGTCAGCACAAACTCGCGCCCGTCATACTGCCAGCGGGTAGCCGTACCGCAGTCGCCAAGGCCTCTTCCTTTGCCAAACGTCAGCAGCTCGCCGCGGCTGGCATCATAATCGGCATTGATCAGCTCCAGCTTTTTTTCTCCATGACGCGGCGGCGTAAAAGGCAGCGTCAGGGTCAATCCTCTGGCCATATAGGGCTGGCTGCGGGTGACCTCGAAAGCAAGATCGATAACGTTATAGGCACCCATTTCACAGCTGACCAGCAACAGGGCTTTTTTATCGTTCAGCGGCGCGACGCTGACCTGGCGACGCTGAGGATCCAACGAGCAGCGATCGGTATTGACGCGCCAGGTGCCGTAATCCAGCAGGCCGGTAGTTTCTTCACGCGTCAGGGCGGGCGGCACCGGTTGCAGACGGGGAGCTTCGGGGAAATCGGGCGGCGGCGGCACGTCCATTGCCGGACGTTCACCCTTTTTAATCCAGGCGCTCATGCCGTTGACCCGCCCCTGGATATCATCCATCAGCAGCAGCGCCGCTTTCAGGCCGTGCAGCGAGATAGTGGCGCGCGGCCGATAAAGCAGCTGTAGATTATCAGCGTCCATCACCAGCGACAGAAACTCATTGATGGAGATAGCATGGCCGGTAGAAAGGTGATGCGGCTGAACCTCCCAATGTTTTAAATCGGGCTTCAGCCGCTGGCCGTCCAGCAGCAGATTGTCCTGCAAAGGCGCGCCGCTCAGCTTGCCGGTATAGCGACTGCCGTAATCAATACGCAGAAAGGGCCGATCGTTAACGCCGGCATGACGGCTGATGGTCATCACCAGCCCGTTGACGCCCGGCACGCTCCGGGCCACGCAGTAGTTCTGGTTATTACAGGTTATCTGCCAGTCAGAAAAGGTTTTTTGCAGGGGTTCGGCATGCAGTCCGGCGGCAAAAAACAGCAGCGCCAAAGGTAACTTTATCCAATAATGCATCGATACCCGTATCCCCGAATGACAGTTAAGCAGTAAGCATAGCGTAGCGGTTACCGCTCGGCACAATTAAATCAGCCGCAGCGCATTAAAAGAATAATTACCCGCTTTAATTATATTGAACTTTATGTGCAGGCGGCTCAATCAGATAAATCGGACAAGGAAAAAAGCGCCGCAGGACCGTCAAAAAATCGCTTATTATCAGATGAAAATAAAGTTTTTTTGTTTAGAAAGGATTAAAACTGCGGTAATAGTGTGAGCTTCATCACCTTTTGCACCCGGCGCGGCAAAGCCTGTGCGGCGGCTGCAAGCTGTCCGAATAAGATTGTTAAGCCTGAAATTTCATCATATAAGCAGATAGTTCTGATGCCAGCCTGAATAGCCTGCTCAGAGGCACATGCAAAAAGTTTATTCTCCTCCCTGTTTAGCTTATATTTATGCCATCGTCTGCGAAGATATTAAATAAATAATTAACTGAAGTTAACCCGCAAAAACTAAGGTTAATATTTGCGGATTATTTTATTTATTGACCCGGACGCTCTTATCTTATTAAGACCTGCTGTTAATCATCAGTCCGTCATTTTTAACCCAGCGTTAACCAACCTTCAATCAGCGCATACTGGAGCAGCATCACCGTTTTAGCATCTTTAATCTGCCCTGTTTTCACCCTGCTCCAGGCATCGGCAAAGCTCAGCTCCATCACGTCAATATCTTCATCGTCAACGCCGCCGCCTGCCGTGGCCCGCAGCGAGTCGTTATACTCTGCGGCAAAAAAATGCAGCCGTTCGGTTACGCCTCCTGGCGACATATAAAGATCGTAAAGCTTGACCACTTCTCCCACTTCATAGCCGGTTTCTTCAACCGCTTCCTTACGGATACAGACTTCCGGCGAATCATCGTCCAGCAAGCCGGCGCAGGTTTCGATCAGCAGGCCGCTGTCGTTGCCGTTCAGCCAGGTGGCGATACGAAACTGACGGGTCAGGACCACGCTGTTTTTTTCACGGTTGTAAAGCAGGATGGTGGCGCCGTCGCCGCGATCGTAAACTTCGCGCTTATGACGCAGGGTTTCCCCATTTTTCGTCGTAAGGTCATAGGTGAAGTTGCGCAGCAGGAACCAATTTTCCGACAGGATTTTATCTTTGATCACTTCGACTTTGACTGACATACAGGCTCCGTTGCCTTTAGCGGAAGTGAGCCATCATAAGGCCTGCCCTGGGGGAAAACTATCAGCGGACATAAAAAAGGCGGCCACAGGGGCCGCCTTTTACTGCTGCTTCAGCTTCAGCGCGACGTCTCTTCCGCCACGTGATCGTGCTCGGTCTGCGCGATTTGGTTAGCGCGTTTACGCACGCCGAACCAGCCCAGCACCAGCACGACGGCGATCAGCGGCACGGCGGCGATAGTGTAGGTGCCGTTCGGGTAGTCAAACGCCATCAGCACCAGCACGCTGGCCAGGAACAGCAGCGTCAGCCAGGACGTAAACGGCGCCCACGGCAGCTTAAAGCTGACGTCTTCCGCGCGGCCTTCTTTAATCGCCTTACGCAGACGCATCTGGCAAACCACGATAAAGGCCCAGGAAGAGATAATCCCTAAGGAAGCGATATTCAGTACGATTTCGAACACGCGCGAAGGCACGATATAGTTCAGCCAGACGCCCACGATATAGACGGCTATGGTGACCAGGATGCCCATATAAGGCACCTGTTGACCGCTCATTTTAGAGAGGAACTTTGGTGCCGATCCGCCCATAGACATCGAGCGCAGAATACGGCCGGTAGAATAGAGGCCAGAGTTCAGGCTGGAGAGCGCCGCGCTGAGCACCACGATATTCATGATGCTGCCGATATAGGGCACGCCCAGCTTCGAGAAGAAGGTAACAAACGGGCTTTGACCCGCCTGATAGGCGTTCCACGGCAGCAGCAGCACCAGCAACACCACGGAGCCGACATAGAACAGGCCGATACGCCAGATCACGCTGTTGATCGCTTTCGGCAGCATGGTCTTCGGATCTTTACACTCTCCCGCCGCCGTGCCAACCAGCTCGATAGAGGCGAAGGCGAAAACGACGCCCTGCACCAGCACCAGCGCAGGCAGCAAACCGTGCGGGAAGAAGCCGCCGTTATCGGTAATCAAGTGGAAGCCGGTGGCGTTGCCGTCCAGCGGCTTGCCGCTGCCAAGAAACACCACGCCCACAATCAGGAAAAGCGCGATAGCCAGCACCTTCACCAGCGCAAACCAGAACTCCATTTCGGCAAACCATTTTACGCCGATCATGTTCATGGTGCCGACGATAGCCAGCGCGCCCAGCGCGAATACCCACTGCGGCACATCACCAAACGCGCCCCAGTAGTGCATATAAAGCGCTACGGCGGTGATATCCACGATCCCGGTCATCGCCCAGTTAACAAAGTACATCCAACCTGCAACGTACGAGGCTTTTTCGCCCAGGAATTCACGTGCGTAAGAAACGAAGCTGCCGCTGGAAGGACGATGTAAAACCAGCTCGCCCAACGCGCGGAGTATAAAGAAAGAGAAGATGCCGCATACCAGGTAGACGATAGCCAGCGCCGGACCGGCAATTTGCAATCGCGCGCCCGCACCCAGGAACAGGCCGGTACCAATAGCCCCGCCGATAGCAATCATCTGCACATGGCGATTGTCCATCGCTTTGTGATAGCCGGAATCATGAGAATTTAACCAACGTCTTCTTGCGGCGCGCTTGTCTGCTACCGCTTTTTTATCAGCTTTCATTTTCTTTCCTAATTATCCTGTCCACAGTGATACGGCTACCATTCCCGGGCGACCTGATTTCTGTTGCGCTAACCAAACGATTGCGTTGCCCGCAGGCGTTCGGGCGTTTTCCCCTCTTCCTGTAGTTATTGTGTTGACGGAAGCGGGAAAATCACGGCGATGCATCCTAACCGTTCTGTAAAGCCGACGCAAAAAATCTGTAGGCGAAATCGTGAGGTTTTGTGACTTCCATCAGAGGAGGCAAAAAAAAACCGACCGCTTAAGACGGTCGGTTCTCCAACAGGGAAAGGCTACATGGGACAGGACAGGTTCTAGCGGTAAATCTCGGCGTTGCCGCTCCACAGGCTGGAGTCGCCGGGGGTGTCGGCACGGATCACGCGATAGTGGCTGGCGCCCATCTCTTCGGCTTTTTGCGCCAGCTGCGCGGTGGCGTCATCCAGCGAGCCGGTCACGCCGGTCACGGAAACCGTGCCCATTTGTTGCAGGTTTTGACTCTGTTCAGTGCTGACCTGGGTGGCGGCCAGCGTTGAAAATGAAGTGGCGGCCAGAATGGCAGCGGCAATCGTTGCAGGCAGTTTATTCATAGTTAGCTCCTTATCCGGATTAGCGGATAGCATGATTCGGGATACGGCGTTAACTATGACGGATGAGGTGCAAAGCAGGGTAAGCGCGCGGTAAAAGCGTTAAAGGAATGTGGGCGTGACAAACATTTATCCCAAGAAGCGTCAATAAAAGTTACTTTTTCTGCATGATGTAACTTTATATTAATGCGCAGCGTAATTTTATGACGACTTTTTAACTCTACCCGCCGCCGCGTCTGGCTTCAAGTGCGCGACCGCACACTTTTGATCTTTCGCAAAGCGCCGGCGTTCGTGCGCTGCACCGCGCGAGGAAAAGCTTATACTGCGGCAGGCCTTATCTGGCTGACGCTGGCCGATGACGCTATCCGCAGCGTTAACGCCCTTTACGGGAGCATTGCATGTTAAAACGTTCCGTTACCCGCAGCCTGGCTCGCGCGCTGTTCGCTATCGTGCTGCTGGCCGTGTGCTGTTCTTTTCTGGCGCTGCTGACGCTTTCAGCCAGCCTGCGCGATGCCGAGGCGCTCAATATGGCCGGTTCGCTGCGCATGCAGAGCTACCGCCTGGCGCTGGATGCCGCAACCCGCTCGCCCTCGCTGGACAGCGATATCCTCAGCTATCAGCAGTCGCTTCAGGCGCCGGTGCTGCTTTCGCTACAGCATGCCTGGGTGCCAAACAATGTTAAAGCGCGCTATCACGAAATGCTGACGGCCTGGCAAAAGCTACAGCCCGAGCTGACCAGGGACGATGGTCAGCGCTTCCGGCAGCATGTCTCGCACTATGTCGCGCAGATAGATCGATTTGTGCTTGCCCTGCAGCGCTGGGCGGAGCTTAAAATGAAACTGGTGGCAGGCGCCTGCCTGCTGGGCTTTATTGCCATTGCCCTGCTGGCGAAAGCCTTTGCCCGCATGTCGGGCGATTTAGAAAAACAGTATCTGTGGCTTGAACAGGCGGTCAAAGAGCGAACCGGCGATCTGCGCCAGGCGAATCGCCGCCTGAAACTGCTTTATCGCTGCTCCGAGATGCTGCGCGGACACGATAAGGCCTATGCGCAGGTGCTTGAGCTGGCGAAAGAGCATGAAAATCTGCCGATTATCGCTCTGGACGTGGCGCCTCGCTGGCAGCTGACCGCTGGCGAAGAGGATAAACGTCTCGCCTGGCACAGCCTGCCGCTGGAGCAGACGCAAGGCGGGGTGCTGCGCTGGCAGGCAAGTGACAGCGAACCCTCGCTGATGCAGGGGCTGGCGACGATGCTGGGCCGCTCGTTACAGCTGGACGACGCTGAAGAAAAAGGCCGCCATTTGCTGCTGATGGAAGAGCGCGCCACTATCGCCAGAGAGCTACACGATTCCCTGGCGCAGTCGCTGGTTTACCTGCGCATTCAGCTGGCACGGCTGAAGCGCGTGGTCGACAAAGAGACGCCGCCGGCAGCTATCGTCGGCGAAATCGACGTGGCGCTGGCCGAAGCCAATCGCCAGCTGCGCGAACTGCTGACCACTTTTCGCCTGTCGGTGGAGCCAGCCGATCTCACTACCGCGCTGGAACAGGTCGTCGCGCAGCTTAACCGGCAAACGGAAGCGGATATTAAGCTTATCAGCGAGGCGCGGCAGCAGCGTTTGAATGCGCAACAGCAGGTACACGTTTTACAAATCGTCCGGGAAGCGCTGCTCAACGCTCTCCGCCACGCGCGCGCCAGCGACATTGCGGTACGCGTTACGCAGTCGGCCGCCGATTTGCTGCATATTGAGGTCAGCGATAACGGCCAGGGATTTTGTCTGGCCGATGCCAAACCCGGCCACTACGGTTTGGCTATAATGCAGGAGCGCGCAAAAAGTCTGAACGCGCAGCTGGAAATTACCCCGCAAGCGCAAGGCGGCACGCGGGTGCTCCTCCGTTTTATACCGGACAAAAGCTAAGGCGCACGGCGCTGAAATTTTGCATGATAATTTACATTTTATCCTCATTTTCTCCACGATTCCGCCAGGGACGCCGGGTAAAGTGAAACGCTCTGCTTAAACGCTTTGTTACGGGCAGCGATGCATTCTGCACGGCGTCGCCCGGTCGTAACCTTTCCCGACGCTAGCCTGGAGCCGCTGATGGCGAATTTTTTTATCGATCGCCCCATATTTGCGTGGGTGATAGCAATTTTGCTGTGTCTGACCGGTACTCTGGCTATTTTTTCGCTGCCCGTAGAGCAATATCCGGCGCTGGCGCCGCCTAACGTCCGTATTACCGCTAACTATCCCGGCGCTTCCGCGCAGACGCTGGAAAATACGGTTACTCAGGTGATCGAGCAGAATATGACCGGCATCGATAACCTGATGTACATGTCTTCGCAAAGCAGCAATACCGGCCAGGCGACGATTACGCTGACTTTTGTTGCGGGCACCAATCCCGACGAGGCGCGCCAGCAGGTGCAAAACCAGCTGCAAACCGCGCTGCGCAAGCTGCCTCAGGCCGTGCAGTCTCAGGGGGTGACGGTAACCAAAACCGGTGACACCAATATTCTGATGGTGGCCTTCGTCTCTACCGACGGCAGCATGGACAAACAGGACATTGCGGATTACGTCGCCAGCAACGTGCAGGATCCGCTGAGCCGCATCGACGGCGTGGGCCAGGTAGACGCCTACGGCTCGCAATACGCCATGCGCATCTGGCTCGATCCTGACAAATTGATCAACTATGCGCTGACCACCTCCGATATCGTCAGCGCCATCGAATCGCAAAACAGCCAGGTTGCCGTGGGCCAGCTGGGCGGCCTGCCTTCCGTAGAACGCCAGGCGCTCAACGCTACTATTAACTCTCAGTCGTTACTGACCACGCCCGAGCAATTTCGTCAGATTACGCTGCGCGTTAATCAGGATGGTTCGGAGGTGCGGCTGGGCGACGTGGCGCAGGTGGCATTGGGCGCGGAAAAATATGACTATCTGAGCCAGTACAACGGCCAGGCCGCTTCGGGTCTGGGCGTAAAGCTGGCTTCGGGCGCGAACGAGCTGCAAACGGACAAGCTGGTCAGAGCGCGCATTGAAGAACTTTCCCACTATTTCCCGCCCGGCCTTAAGGCGGAAATCGCTTATGAAACCACGCCTTTCGTGGTCGCCTCTATTGAAGACGTGGTGAAAACGCTGCTGGAGGCCATCGTACTGGTGTTCGTGGTTATGTATCTGTTTTTGCAGAATTTTCGCGCCACGCTTATTCCCACCATCGCCGTGCCGGTGGTACTGCTTGGCACTTTTGCCATTCTCTCTGCCTGCGGATTCAGTATTAACACGCTGACGATGTTTGCGATGGTGTTGGCGATCGGCCTGCTGGTGGACGACGCGATTGTGGTGGTGGAAAACGTCGAGCGAATAATGAGTGAGGAAGGCCTCTCGCCGCGCGAGGCCACGCGAAAGTCAATGGGGCAAATTCAGGGCGCGCTGGTGGGGATAGCGCTGGTGCTCTCCGCCGTTTTCGTGCCGATGGCCTTTTTTGGCGGCACCACCGGCGCCATTTACCGGCAGTTTTCCATCACTATCGTTTCCGCTATGGTGCTTTCCGTGCTGGTGGCGATGGTGCTGACGCCCGCCCTCTGCGCCACGCTGTTAAAACCGCTGCCGCCGGGCGCGCATCATGAACGGCGAGGATTCTTCGGCTGGTTTAACCGCACCTTTAACCGTAACGCAGACCGCTATAAGCGCGGCGTAGGGCGCATCGTAGCGAAAGCGGGACGCTGGCTGCTGCTTTATGTGCTGCTTATCGCCGGCATGGCGCTGCTGTTCCTGCATCTGCCGACCTCTTTTCTGCCGCTGGAAGATCGCGGCGTCTTTACCACTCAGGTGCAGCTACCGCCAGGCTCCACGCTGCAACAGACGAATAAAGTGGTGAATAAAGTTGAGCAATATTACCTGACGCAGGAGAAGGATAACGTGCTGTCGGTGTTTTCGACTATCGGCGCCGGGCCAGGCGGCAACGGGCAGAACGTGGCGCGCATGTTTGTCCGGCTGAAAGACTGGCGGGATCGGCCGGGCAAGGACAACAGCTCGTTTGCCATTATTGAACGCGCAACCGTGGCTTTTAAATCAATCCGCGAGGGCCGCGTGATCGCCAGCAGCCCGCCCGCAATCACCGGCATGGGCAACTCGGCCGGCTTCGATATGGAATTGCAGGATCATGCCGGTTTGGGTCACGACGCGCTGATGCAGGCTCGCGATCGGCTGCTGGCGATGGCGGAGAGCGATCCGTCACTGGCCCGCGTGCGTCATAACGGGCTGGACGATACGCCGCAGCTGCGGATCGATATCGATCAGCACAAGGCGCAGGCGCTGGGCGTGTCGGTGGACGATATCAACGACACGCTCACCACCGGCTGGGGCTCGACCTATGTTAATGACTTTCTCGATCGCGGACGCGTAAAAAAAGTCTACGTGCAGGCGGCCGCGCCTTTCCGCATGCTGCCGGACGATATCAATAAATGGTACGTGCGCAACAGCAGCGGCGGCATGGTGCCCTTTTCCGCTTTCGCCAGCACCCGCTGGGAAACCGGCTCACCGCGTCTGGAACGCTATAACGGCTATTCATCGGTAGAGATCGTTGGCGAATCCGCTCAGGGCGTCAGCACCGGCACCGCGATGGACAGCATGGAGCAGCTGGTCAGCAAGCTGCCGACCGGTTTTGGCGTGCAGTGGACCGGCGCGTCGTTTCAGGAGCGGATGAGCGGCTCGCAGGCGCCCGCGCTCTATGCCATTTCTCTGCTGGTGGTTTTTCTCTGCCTGGCGGCGCTTTATGAAAGCTGGTCGGTGCCTTTCTCCGTGATGCTGGTCGTCCCGCTGGGCGTGGTGGGCGCGCTGGCGGCGACCTGGCTGCGCGGGCTGGAAAACGACGTCTATTTCCAGGTAGGGCTGCTGACGGTGATCGGGCTGTCGGCGAAAAACGCCATTCTTATCGTGGAGTTTGCTAACGAGATGAACAGTAAAGGATGCGATTTGCTGGAGGCGACGCTGGAAGCCTCGCGTCAACGCCTGCGCCCTATTCTGATGACGTCGCTGGCCTTTATTTTTGGCGTGCTGCCGATGACTGTCGGCAACGGCGCAGGCTCCAGCAGCCAGCACGCGGTAGGCACGGGCGTGATGGGCGGGATGATCGCCGCCACCGTGCTGGCGCTGTTCTTTGTGCCGATTTTCTTTGTGCTGGTGCGCCGACGCTTTCCGTTAAAAGAGAGGCCGATCGCATAAAAGAGCAAAGGCAGCCTGAAGGCTGCCTTTTTTAAATTCGGTTACTGAAGGTAAAGCTTGCCGGCGTGCTGCCGGATTTTTCTTTATGAATGTGTTACTTACGAGTCAACATCGTTTCGATAAAGTCTTTCCAGTTCCCCAGTTCTAAATCAATCATACATCACCTCTCTCGTTGTGTTGCGGTCATTATAGGATTATTCCTAAGGCGAAGTGAACAACTTTCGGCCATGAACAGGGGTATAAAATTAAGAATTATCTTAAAACGTGCGGCCGCGCACATTTCTTATCGGTTGATTTTTAAGGGAATTAATAGCCTGCTTATCATCAGGGATCGGACGATCGGCTAACCGCTTGATTAGGCTGATATGTCAGCAAAAGGCATTTGGCAAGACACAACCGGGCTTCAGATATGAAGCGCGCGGTATGAGACATCAGGCACGAAGTACAAGGTTTGAAGTACGTAGTAAGAGACATCAGGCACAAAGTACGCGGTACGCGGTACGAGACATCAGGCGAAGCACGAAGTATGAAGCACGGGAAGTTTTTGAGGGGGCCTGAAGCCCCCTCGCGCATTTACTACTTCAGCACAATAATTTTGTCGTAGCCGCCGCTCTCGCTGTCTATATGGGTTTTGGCATCGGGATGCTCGGCCAGTACCGCTTCAACGATGTGATTAAACTCATCGCAGCGGGTCTCTTTTTTTCTGGCGATCACAATTGTCGATTTCGTCTCTTCAACCGTATGGGCGGAAGACGCTTCCATATAGTTCATATTATCCCTCCCTCTCCTCTGTTCCTGGGTTTATGCCGTCTTCCGTGCCTCGCAGGCGTATCCATTGTAAACTCAGCGCCTGAGCAGTATCGAATATAGATGAAGCCCACAGAAAATAGAAGGGAACCCGCCATGCTGACGATGTACGGCATTAAAAACTGCGACACCATCAAAAAGGCACGAAAGTACCTGGATGCTAACGGTGTAGCTTACCAGTTTCACGACTATCGCGCCGACGGGCTGGAGGCGGATTTGCTCCAGCGCTTCAGCGATACGCTGGGCTGGGAGGCGCTGCTGAACACGCGTGGAACCACCTGGCGCAAACTGGATGAAGCGACGCGCAGCGCGGTAGACAACGCGGCGGCCGCGCAGCAGCTTATGCTGGCACAGCCGGCGATGATTAAACGCCCATTGCTCTGCCGGGCCGACGGCTCTATGCTGCTGGGTTTTAACGAAACCGCTTACGCATCTTTTATCGTGGAGAAGTCCTGATTATGTATTGTCCGGTCATTGAGCTGACGCAGCAGCTTATTCGTCGCCCTTCCCTCAGCCCGGATGATGCCGGTTGCCAGGCTGTGATGATCGAGCGCCTTAAGGCGCTGGGCTTTACCGTTGAATTAATGAATATTGGCGATACGCAAAATTTCTGGGCATGGCGCGGCGAAGGCGAAACGCTGGCCTTTGCCGGGCATACCGACGTAGTGCCCGCAGGTGATGCCAACCGCTGGATCAACCCGCCGTTTGAACCCGCCATCCGCGACGGCATGCTGTTTGGACGCGGCGCGGCGGATATGAAAGGCTCGCTGGCCGCCATGGTTGTCGCCGCCGAGCGTTTTGTCGCCGCCCATCCGCACCACAAGGGCCGCCTGGCCTTTCTGATTACCTCCGATGAAGAAGCCAGCGCCGTAAACGGCACGGTCAAAGTTGTCGAGACGCTGATGGCGCGCAACGAGCGCCTGGACTACTGCCTGGTCGGCGAGCCTTCCAGCACGGAAATCGTGGGCGACGTGGTGAAAAACGGCCGTCGCGGTTCGATGACCGCCAACCTGACCATTCATGGCGTCCAGGGCCACGTCGCTTATCCGCACCTCGCTGATAATCCGGTACATCGCGCGCTGCCTGCGCTGAACGAGCTGACGGCGACAGAATGGGATCGGGGCAACGAGTTTTTCCCGCCGACCAGCATGCAGATTGCCAATGTTCAGGCCGGAACCGGCAGCAACAACGTGATCCCCGGCGAGTTTTTCGTGCAGTTTAATTTCCGTTTCAGCACCGAGCTGACCGACGCGCTGATCAAAGAGCGCGTACAGGCGCTGCTGGATCGGCATCAGCTGCGCTATACGCTTGACTGGGTGGTTTCCGGCCAGCCTTTTTTAACCTCTACCGGCAAACTGGTCGAGGCGGTGGTAAACGCCGTTGAGCACTATAATGAGATCAAGCCACAGCTGCTGACGACCGGCGGCACGTCCGACGGCCGCTTTATTGCCCGTATGGGCGCGCAGGTTGTGGAGTTAGGGCCGGTCAACGCCACCATTCACAAAATAAATGAGTGCGTTAAGGCTGCCGACCTCCAGCTGCTGAGTCGGATGTATCAGCGCATTATGGAACAATTGATAGCGTAAGGATCAAATATGGAATGGCTGAAAGAGTACTGGTGGTTGCTGGGGATTGTGCTGATGGTGGGCATTCTGATGAATGTGTATAAAGACCTGAAGCGTATCGACCATAAAAAATATATGGATAACCGCCCGGATTTGCCGCCGCATCGCGATTTTAACGATAAATGGGACGATGAAGACGACTGGCCGAAGAAGAAGTAAACGACAGGGGCGACGGCCCCTGTTTTAATTTATGTCCGACTGCCCTGTCTTCATTATCTTTAGCCGCCATGTTTCTGCCCGCTCATTATCCAGCGCTGTCAGCGCCCGTTCCGCCTCCTGCCGCCAGCCGTTCAGCAACGCCTTACGCCCCGACAGCCCCGACAGTTTGACCAGCTCTGCCTGAGCCAGCCCTTCCGTCAGCGCGCCCTGTAATAACGGCAGCGGCTGCGGGGCGTTTTCCAGCAGTCGGCCCAGCGCACCGATAGCGGCCTCGAATGAGCGCTGCGCCCACGCAAAGCCCGCCAGCTCGCGCCAGTCGTCCTCATCCAGGCCAGTGGCCTCAACGTTCGGGAAAGTCAGATCGACGTCATGAAGAAAAGGACGCAGCCAGCGCCAGTCGCGCGCCAGCCGACGCTCCGCCCTGTCGGCCAGCGCCCTTCCCCGTTCGCTCAGCGGCAGAATCGCCATCGCGGTGTGGCAGCCGCTGCTCGCTTCCGTTCGCGTGCCCACCCGCGCCAGCCGGAACCCGCAGGCCTGCCAGAAACGCCATAGCGAAGGCGTATAGCCAAAACTCACCGAGAAAAAGTCCAGCCCTTCCGCCTGACTGACGCTGTGCCGCACCATCTCCCTGCCGACACCCTGCCGCCGCAGCGCGGGCATGATGGCGATGCGGCTGATACGGCGTGAGCGCATCTGCGCCGCTTCCGGCCAGCCGCCGTGGGCCGCCAGCGACTGCGCCACCAGGTTGCCTGCCGGACGACGCAGTCCCGCCCACACGGCCTGCGCCAGCTCCGCCGTTAATCCACCTTCCTCTACCAGCCAGAGCGCGCCCTGAACTTTGTCCGCCTGCAGCGCGGCGCTGAAGCGCATGCCCGGCGCGTCCATCATGCGCCGAAGATCGATCGGCGAAGTGCGGTAGTGCGCGCTGGCGAGCAGCTGATAAATCGCCTCCAGCACCGCCGGGTTTTCCTGCCATTCCGCCTGCTGCGGAAAACAAAAGCGCACCGGCGCGCTGACAATTTCAGGCTCCGCTTCGCTGAACAGCAGGGCGCGATCGATAAACTGCTCAAGCGGATCGTGCGCCGACCAGCGCAAAGGCTGGTCAAGTCGGCACAGCGTAGCGTTGGGCAGGCTGTCGCAGAACTTCAGCATAAAGCCGCGCCCCGTCCCTTCATAACCCTGCAAGGTGGTGGTTAACAGCGTGCGCGGAAAAAGCCTGACCAGCTGCTCAAGCATCGGCGCGGGGATCGCTGCCGCTTCGTCAATCAGCAGCCAGTCAACATCCCGGGGACGCGCCGCCGGGTCGAGCGCCAGCAGCCTGTCCGGCGCGATAAAATCAAAAGCGTCGCCCGCGTAGGTTGCCAGCACGTCGGTGGCGGCTTTCGCGGGGGCGGAGATAAGCGCACGGCCGGGCCAGCGGGCGGCAAGCAACCCGGCAAGCGCGGATTTGCCTCGTCCTCGCGGCGCGGTGACCACGTAGATACCCGGTTTCGCCATCAGCAATTGCTCCAACAGAGCCTGCTGCTGACCGTCGTCATCGGGCTGCCAGTCTGGCGCGAACGGCGGCGCAGGCAAAACGGGCGCCTGATGCTGGCAAAACCGCGCGGCCTGTGGATCGGCCAGCAGCAGCTTTTGCAGACGGGAGACAAAATTAGGCGTGGCGAGCGGCGTAGCGGTATCTCCCCAGCGCAGCGAATCTTTATCGGGTTGCGTTGGCCAGCCGGCCCATTCCGGCACCAGCATCAGCAGCCAGCTTCCCGCTTTCAGCGTGCCCGCCAGCACCGCCAGCGCCTCGGCGTTGAAGCCGTGACGCGCGTCAAACACGGCGTGCAGAAACTCCTGCCCCAGCAGCGTCCGCACCGCTTCGGGCGCGCAATGCAGCGGGCTTTGCGGCGCATCGCCAAGCCACAGCCAGTCGCCGGGCAGCAGCGATAGCCACTGCTGCGCCTGCTGCTGGCACCACTCCGCCTCGCCGCTGATAACCATCAGCCTGCGCATTCCCTGCCGCTGTAGCTGTTCCGTTTGCGTAATGACGTCGCGCAGATCAGCCACTGAAAGTGTCACACTGGCCAGGATTGCCGCTGTCGAACCCTTTTTTAAACCAGCTGTAGCGCTGCTCCGAGGTGCCGTGGGTGAAACTGTCCGGCACTACGCGTCCCTGGCTTTTCTGTTGCAGACGATCGTCCCCGATCGCTTCGGCGGCGTTCAGCGCCTCCTGCAAATCGCCCGGCTCCAGCACGTTTTCCTGCTGCATGTAGTGGCCCCAAACGCCGGCAAAGCAGTCGGCCTGTAGCTCCAGCTTCACGGAAAGCTGGTTCGCCTGCTTTTGGCCGCCCTGCTGCTGCAGCTGACGCACCTTAGGTTCAATACCAAGAAGATGCTGCACGTGGTGTCCGACCTCGTGCGCGACCACGTAGCCCTGCGCAAAGTCGCCATCGGCGCCAAGCTTGTTTTTCATTTCATCATAGAACGACAGATCGATGTAGACGGTGCTGTCGGTCGGGCAGTAGAACGGCCCCATCACGGACTGTCCCGTGCCGCAGCCGGTACGGGTTGCACCGCGATACATCACCAGCTTGGGTGGCGTATAGGTTTTGCCCATTTTCTCGAAGATTTTTTGCCAGGTGTCTTCCGTGGTGGCCAGCATCACCGAGGTGAATTTCGCCGCCTCATCCTGCTGCGGCGTGCTTCGCTGCTGCTGTTGTGAAGAGAGCGAGGTCGACTCGCCGGTCAATAAAGGCGTTAAATCGTAGCCGTAGTAGCCCGCAATCATCACGACGATCAGCAGAATAATGCCGCCTTTGCCGCGCGGAATACGCATCCGTCCCGCGCCCATTGAGTTACCACCGGATTCATTACGGCGATCTTCCACGTTATCGCTCTCACGGCGCCCTTGCCAACGCATACACTACCTCGGATTATGAACTGTTGGAGTGATTTTAGTCGCGCATAGCCGCTAACACCAGCCTTGCGGCGGCTGCCGGGCCGGAACGGAAAGGTATTTCAGAATAGAGGTAGATTAGCGGAGCAGGTAAGAGAAAAGCGGCCGTGGCGACACCCACGGCCGGGGGAAATCAGTCCAGCTTCACGCCCAGACGATTCGCCACTTCTTCATAGGCTTCAATCAGACCGCCCAGGCTCTGGCGATAGCGATCTTTATCCATTTTATTCAGCGTCTCTTTGTCCCACAGGCGCGCGCCGTCCGGGGAAAACTCATCGCCCAGCGTGACTTCGCCGTGGAACAGGCCGAACTCGAGCTTGAAGTCCACCAGGATCAGACCGGCATCGGAGAAAAGCTGGCTCAGCACGTCGTTGGCTTTGTAGGTCAGCTCGCGCATACGCGCCAGGTTCTCTTTGCTCACCCAGCCAAAGGTTTCACAGTAGGATTCGTTGATCATGGGATCGTGACGCGCATCGTCTTTTAAAAACAGATCGAACAGCGGCGGGTTCAGGATGGTGCCCTCTTCCACGCCCAGGCGCTTCACCAGCGACCCTGCCGCGCGGTTGCGCACTACACACTCCACCGGCACCATTTCCAGCTTTTTGACCAGCGCTTCGTTGTCCGACAGCAGCGCTTCCATCTGGGTAGGGATGCCCGCTTCCGCCAGCTTGCTCATGATAAAGTGATTAAATTTATTGTTAATCATTCCTTTGCGGTCAAACTGTTCGATGCGCTCACCGTCCAGGGCTGATGTATCGTTGCGGAATTCGAGTATCAGCAGATCCGGATTTTCGGTGCTGTAAACGGTTTTCGCTTTGCCGCGATACAACTCAGCTTGCTTTTTCATCTCTTTACTCCAAACGTGAAATGCCCGGTGCTTTGCGCCTGCGAACAGGCCGAAACCGGTCGGGTATGAACTGTTGCGTCCATTGTATGATCGGACGCGAAAAAACCGAAGCAATCGATTACGCGGCAGCAAATAAAAAAGGCCGACGCGCGTCGGCCTTTCGATTATTTGTTAAATGCCGCCTGGAACACGGCGACCAGCGCATCGTTTTGCGACTGGGTCAGCGCATGGCCTTTTGGATCCAGGAACTGCAGGCTGCTGCGGTTATCCAGATCGCCGACCTGTAGCTTATAGTTGCCGTCGGTCAGCTCAGGATCTTTCGCGCCAATGCTGTCCCAGGTCTCGCTGGACGGGGCGCTGTAGGTCACGTTCAGGCTGCCCTGCGGACGGTTGCGGTCGGTGATCTTCATGCCCACGCGCTCCAGCGCGGTCGGCAGACGCTCCCAGACCAGGTTAAACGGCGCGCGCACCACCAGCGTAGGCAGGCCGGTATCGTCCGCGCCGCTCTGCACGTTGATTTGCGCAGTGCTGCCTTTAACCGCCGCGTCGTCGCGAGTCGTGGCGATTTTATCCAGACCAGCGCTCAGCTCGTTCAGCATCTGCGCGGTGTAGCGCTGCAGCTGGACGGGTGAAGTAACGGCTTTACCTTCCTGCTCCAGCTCCAGCAGCTTCACGCTCAGCGCCTGCTGATAGCCCTGCTGCTGCACGGCTATCTGGTAGCGGCCGCGATACTGATGATCTTCATCAGCGCGGTTCCACTGCACCCAGTCGGTGGTCAGCGTCTGGCTGCCGTCGGTGCGGCTGGCAATCGGATAGTTGCGCGTCTGCACTACCGTCACAACCTGCGGCCACAGCGCGCCGCTGGCGTTATCGACCAGCAGCACGCCGGAGTTGCCGGCAAACTGAGTGCGGGCGCCGTTGATCAGCGCCAGCGGCTGGGCCGGTGGACGGATATCCAGCTGCTTGCCGACGGCGCCTTTCGCGCTGGCGGAAGGGATATCAAAATCACCGTTTTGCAGCGGCAGGATCATTCCTGCTGGCGCGTGCAGCTCGTTGATATCCGCAGCTTTGAGGTAAGATTCGTCGCCGCTGACCTGGCGCTTGTAGCGCTGATCGCTCGAACATGCCGCCAGCAACATCACCAGCGACAGGCCAACCACTTTTGCGATTGCCGACTTTTGTACTGAGTAAGCCATTACTTCTCCCTAAATTTACAGCAGGCCTGCGTCTTTCAGTGCCTGCTCAACAACCGGACGACCGGCATCAGTCATCGGCGTCATTGGTAGACGCAGCGTATCGGTTGCAATTAATCCTAATTTTTTAGCCGCCCATTTTACCGGGACAGGATTAGGCTCAATAAATAGCTTCTGATGCAGAGGCATCAGACGCTGGTTAAGGCGGCGCGCTTCCCGGAAGTTGCCCTGCTGCGCAAGCGCGCAGAGCTCCGCCATTTCGCGCGCGGCGATGTTGGCCGTTACGGAGATAACGCCCCTGCCGCCCAGCTGCATAAAGTCGAGGGCAGAAAGGTCGTCGCCGCTGACCAGCACGAAATCGTCATCGACCAGCTCTTGGATCTGGCTAACCCGCGATAAGTTCCCGGTCGCCTCTTTGATTCCGATAATATTTTTGATCTTCGCCAGACGGCCTACGGTTTCCGGCAGCATATCGCAACCGGTACGCGACGGCACATTGTAGAGCATTTGAGGAAGATCGGTGCTTTCGGCGATGGCTTTAAAGTGCTGGTACAACCCTTCCTGGGTTGGACGATTGTAGTATGGGGTGACGGTAAGGCAGCCTACCACGCCGCTGTTTTCAAAACGATGCGTCAGCGCGATGCCTTCCGCCGTGGCGTTGGCGCCGGTACCGGCAATGATGGGAATGCGCCCGTCGGCCAGCTCCAGCGTCAGCATGACCACGTCACCATGCTCGTCGTGGCTTAATGTTGCCGATTCGCCCGTTGTTCCTACGGAGACAATTGCCGCTGTTCCGCTGGCAACATGATAATCAATCAGTTTTTTCAGACTTGCGCGACAGACGGACCCTTTGTCGTCCATCGGCGTAACGAGCGCAACAATACTTCCCGTAAACATTAGCCATCCCCTCCACAAACAAGTGCTTCATGGTACGTTTGACGGCCCACGAAAAGCAAGCGGGCAAGCCTGCCAGGCCCCTTGGCACAGGGTATTTTTTATGTTTACCTAAGAGTTATCACAATTGCTAATCACTGAGACGTACAGGAAGCATTATTTTGCCGCAGTCAGAGCAACATCACCTGGTTATTACCGCCGTGGGCGTCGACCGACCGGGGATTGTTAATACCATTACCCGCCACGTCAGCAGCTGCGATTGCAATATCGAAGACAGCCGCCTGGCCATATTGGGTGATGAATTCACTTTTATTATGCTGCTTTCAGGAAGCTGGAACGCTATCGCGCTGATTGAATCGACGCTGCCGCTGAAAGGCGCCGAGCTGGAGCTGCTGATCGTGATGAAGCGCACCACCTTTCGCGAAAGGCCGCCTATGCCCGCTACCGTCTGGGTGCAGATTGAAGTCACCGACTCCGCGCATATTATCGAACGCTTTACCGATCTCTTTGATTCCCATCAGATGCATATTGCTGAACTGGTCTCACGCACGCAACCTGCGGCAGAAAATCAGCCGCCCTTGCTCTATATTCAAATTACCGCGCACAGTCCTGCCAGCCAGGATGCTGCCATTATTGAGCAGGCGTTTAACAGCCTCTGTACAGAGTTAAGTGCACAAGGCACTATTAGCGTCGTCCAGTATCCACAGCATGATGAAAAAACGGAGAATAGTGATGAATCCACTGAAAGCCGGCGATCCCGCACCCGTCTTTAGCTTGCCCGACCAGGATGGCGAGCAGGTAAACCTGACCGACTTCCAGGGACAGCGCGTTCTGGTCTATTTTTACCCAAAAGCCATGACGCCGGGCTGCACCGTACAGGCGTGCGGTCTGCGCGACAGCATGGACGAGCTGAAAAAAGCGGGCGTGGAAGTGCTGGGCATCAGCACCGATAAACCGGAAAAACTCTCGCGTTTTGTCGAGAAGGAGCTGCTGAACTTCACGCTGCTGTCGGATGAAAATCATCGGGTTTGCGAGCAGTTCGGCATCTGGGGCGAGAAAACCTTTATGGGCAAAACCTATGACGGCATCCACCGCATCAGCTTCCTGATTGGTACCGACGGCAAAATCGAAAAAGTGTTTGATGATTTCAAAACCAGCAACCACCACGATATCGTGATGGACTATTTGCAATCGGCCTGATGGTGAAACGGGCGGTGTGATTACCGCCCATTGCGATAACGTTTTCTGATGTTAAAAATCGTAGTCATCCAGCTGTGCTTCAATCATTTTATTTCCATAATACCTTTTCTTTAATTTTTCCTTTTGTCTTCTGGCCTGGTCACAGACGGTTTCTACCTTCTTTTCTATCTCATTTTGGCGTGCCGCTGAAAGCGTACTGTCCCATTCGCCTGAAAAGTGCTGGCAATCTTCGGCGTTATCCAAAAATGCCTTCAAATCTTTGGGTACAGATGGAGGCTTATTGGCATACGAACAACCGCAAACAGTAAAATTAAAAACAAGAACAGCTAAGTGAGCTTTCATATTACCGCCCATCCGAGGACCAATGAGGTTTATCGCTTATACCACCACGGTATTTAATGACGCCAAATATTTTCCCCACCTCATGAAGTTCTTTATTCATGCCGTCTTTCGGAAATGATCTGATAGTTAGCGTTTTTTTATTATTGTCTTCTATTATTAACACCCCAGACCAGGAAATGGCCATATCAATAACTTTCCCTTCCGTATGCCGGCTTCTTAACGATGGCGCAACGTTCAGGTTTGCCATGCCAAATGCTGCCATCATTTCCGCTGCTGCGGCCAGGCTCTCTGCCAAAAAACTCTTTTACCCAATGTTTTCCGCTTAATCTTTCCATAAAAATCCTTTTGAAGAAGAGTTAAAGGAAGGGCTTTAAAAAAACCTAAAACATTACGCTTCCTTCCACGAAAAAAAACTTTAATTCATTATCCCTTTGCGGAATAGCGACTCGATTATACAGAAAATAATTTCATGAATAGCGCAACAAGAATTAATAGATAAAGAGAGGAGATATTCTCTCCTCTCTTTATTACCTATTTAAGCCCTGAACGTTCAGAATTCAGTTCATCAGGCCAGGCATGAAGCACCGCTTTCACCAGCGAGGCCAGCGGAATAGCGAAAAATACGCCCCAGAAGCCCCACAGACCGCCAAAAATCACCACCGACAGAATAATTACCAGCGGATGCAGATTCACCGCTTCGGAAAACAGCACCGGCACCAGAATATTGCCGTCCAGCCCCTGAATAATCAGATAAACGATAATCATCGTCCAGAAATCGCCGCCCAGCCCCCACTGCGCCAGGCCTACGCCAATAACCGGCACGGTCACGGCCAGCGCGCCTATGTAAGGGATCAGTACCGACACGCCAACCAGCACCGCCAGCAGCAGCGCGTAGTTCATGCCGATAGCCAGAAAACCGATCCAGCTCGCCACGCCGACCACCACCATTTCCAGCACTTTGCCGCGAATATAGTTGGAAACCTGCTGATTCATCTCCAGCCAGACCTGTCCGGCCAGGCCGCGATTACGCGGTAAAATGCGGCCGATCGCCGCCAGCATCTGCTCTTTATCCTTAAGCAGGAAGAACACCATCAGCGGCACCAGCACCAGGTAAATCGCCAGCGTCATCAGGCCCACCAACGAAGCCAGAGAATAGCGCAGCAGCTGATCGCCGATACCGCTCAGCCTGGCGCGCAGGTTTTCCACCACGATATCGACCAGCCCGACATCTATCAGCGCCGGGAAACGCTCCGGCAGACGCGTGGCAAAGTGATACAGGCTGGTTAGCATCGTAGGCAGCTCGTGCGCTAAATTGATGCCCTGTTGCCAGGCGACGGGCGCCACGACCAGGATCAGCACCAGCACAATAGTGGCGAAGAAAATCAGTACGATAGTAGTGGCCCAGGCGCGCGAGCAGCCAAGCCGTTCCAGACGTACCGTCGGCCACTCCAGCAGATAAGCAACAACCAGCGCCACCAGCAGCGGCGCCAGCAGGCCGTTAAAGAAGAAAAGGATGCCGAAAGCGGCAAGCAGTATCGCCAGCAGCGCGATAGCCTGGGGATCGCTAAAGCGCCGGCGATACCACTGTAGTAGAAGATCCAGCATGGAAAAGTCCTGGCTTACTGAAGGAAGCCGCAGAGTCTACCTGAAAAAATGGCTGGCCGCGCGGCTTCCAGCGCCGGCCTCAGCCATACTGACGGTAAATCTCCTGCGCCGTTTCCTGCCATTGCCCGCTCACCACCACGCGGTTGCGTCCGGCATGTTTGGCGCTGTAGAGGGCGTCGTCCGCCTGTTTAAATACCTGCTCCAGCGGCATCTCGTCCGCGTTCCACAGCGCTACGCCAATCGACAGCGTCACGCATCCCACCGGGGCCAGCGCCAGCTGTTCAATTTTTTTACGCACACGCTCGGCAATTACCGCCGCCATTTCCCGGTCCGCGCCCGGCAGGATCATCAAAAACTCTTCGCCGCCGTTGCGGCATACCACATCGGTCTGGCGCGAGCTTTTGCTCAGCTCCTGCGCCACGCTTTTAATCACGCTGTCGCCCACGTCGTGGCCCCAGCCGTCGTTGACGCGTTTAAAGTGATCGATATCCAGCGCCAGCACGGCAAAAGGCTGGCGCGTGGCGTAAAAATACTCCAGCACGGCGTGCAGGCCGCGACGGTTCAGCAAGGAGGTCATAGGATCGGTCTGCACCTCAAACTTCAGGCGACCAATTTTATCCTGCAGCAGGCCGAGGCCGGTGAGCATTGCCCGCTTGATCTGCGCCGCTTCGTAATACCAGGAGCGGATGGCGCCAATCTCCGTAGACGCGCCGGGCGCATCCATCTGGCTGGCGTTGTCCGCCAGCTGCCCCAGCGGCCGCGCGATCAGCCAGGCAAACAGCCAGGCTAACGCCAGCGTCAACAGCGCCAGCGGAACGGCGCGCTGCACCACCTGCAGCATCATGCTGGTAAGCGGCGTCAGCGTGGTGGGCGTCGGCTTCATCGCCACAATCATCCAGCCGGGCGTGGCAACCATTGCGTAGCCCGCCAGCATCGGCTCGCCGTTTTGCTTTGACACCTGCTGAGAGCCGTTATCCTGTTTCATCTCGTCGCTAATCAGCGGCGCGATTTTCTGCCCGATTAACGTGCCGTTTTGGTGATACAGCACGCGGTTGCCGCTGTCGACCACGTAAAGAGAAGAGCCGTCACGGTAGAACTGCTCGCCCAGCAGCTCGTTGAGAATGCTCTTTTTCTTCAGGTAGATGGTGCCGCCAACAAAACCCAGATAGACGCCGTTGGGCGACCAGATGGGATAGGAGACGAACACCATTAAATTATTGGCGACCGACAGCGAAGGCTGGCTGACCAGCGGTTTACGCTCTTTCAGCGCCTGTCGGGTAACCGGCGTGGTCAGATGCACGCCTTTGAGCATCAGCGAGTCGGGAGAGATGGCTTTTACCCAGCCGTTGGCATCGACAATCACCGCCGAGTTAAAACTGTTGGTCTGCTCGCGCAGGCGCATGACTTCACGCTGCATCAGCGCGTCATCATTGCCGCCCTGTCCCAGCGTTTTGGCACTGAAAGCCAGCTGCGATTCCGCCAGCTGAAAAAACATTTCCGTGGTAGAGGCGAGCTTGGTCGCATAAACCCGGTTGGATTCCAGCGTATTTTCGATCAGCACTTCCCGCTGTACTTGCCGGGTGGCGTACAGAGAGTTGGCCAACGTGATGGCAATGCTGGCGAAGGCCAGCAGCATAATCAGCGTGCGCAAATCCAGCTTCAGGCGAGGAAGCCTCATAGATTAGCCCCGAGGAAACATTTCATAGATGTCGCTTCTTTTTTTTTAATTTGGTTTGGTAACGCGTCATGCCCTGGTGAAGCATGGAGTCATACAAGGAGTATCGTCAGCATTAGGAATAATCTTAGAGATTTTAACTCAATTTTTTGCAGATGGGCAGAGGTAACTGATAAGAAGGCGAATTCAGGCGACAGCGGGGGTAGCGTCCCGCACCGATAACGGGCGGGACAAAGATGGCTACATAGCGAGGAAAGCGTAGCCCTGGTTTTCCAGCGTGGCGACCGTGGTCGGGCTGGAAAGTGCATGGGTAACGGAGGTATCAATCCACTCATGCTTAAAGTGATGGAAAGCCACTGACTGATCGCAGACGGAGACGTCCACGCCTTTAGCGCGCAGTTCGTTAATCAGCTTCAGATTAGGGTTATCCACGCCGAAGACTTTTTTATATTCCGCGTTATTTAACATTGCTGGCGTACCGTCGCCGGTCACCGAAACCACAAATTTAAGCTGCTCCTGCGGCACTCCGGAAGCAATATATAAATTTACCACGCGGGCAACGCGTTCCAGGCCAAGGTTAGGGACTTTAGGGCCATTTTCCGCTTTGGTTATCTGGAACACGACTTTATTGCTGTCGCCCACGGCCGGCTTATAAGCCGCATCCGCCTCATAATGAATTTTGCCGTAGCCATCGATAGCCGGCGTGCTCCAGAAGCCGTCAGGATCGTTATCCTGAACGCCAAAGTGCTGGCTGATTTTCTCTGCAATAGCCGGGGCGGAAGAGAAGCTGGCGCCAATAAAACCGGCCACGGCAGCGATTAAAACGTAAGACACAACAGGACGCATAGCATGCTCTCCAGAAAGCGTAACGAATCGGAAACGGAACAGAGGGAAGTGAAGTTATCGTGTAAATCTGACGCAAAGATTGAGTAAATTATGTCTTGCTGTAAATAAGCGCTACTCTGCTTTTATAAGTGCGGCACTGTTCGTTGGTTTTATTTATCTGTTTTATTTAAAAGTGAGATATATTTCTAATCAGAAAAAAGTGCCAGCGTATAAAAGCATTTTCTCCTCAATGCTTTTTATTATTCCTGCTGAGTCAGCCATGGTTTTTTGGCTAAGCAAAAAATTCTGATAAAGCCTGGAGCGGGATTATAAAGATAAACGCAAGGAAGGCCTGTGCAAGAGACGGCGAGAAGGATCGGTTTACAGCCATTTTTAGGAGTAAACCTAAACAATTTTCGTGCCATATTCAATTTTACTGAATAAATTTACCTGAATTTACTTAACAGTCCGCTTTCCTGCCCCTGTGTGCCAGCAGGGCCTACGTTCAGTTTTTTTCGCTGACTTTAAGGCATGCTTGTCCGGCCCGGTATTTATTCATGCTTAGCGGCGTTTCCTTCCTTATCACCTCTGGTTAAGATAGCCGCTGAAGAGCGCCGTCCTGCAGAACCGTTAATCCTTCTGCCGGGCAATTGAGGACGTTATCAGAATAGGATTTTGCATGATTAACCGACTGAAAAGGTGCGCGCTGGCGTCGCTGATCCTGCTGCCCACGATAGCCGCGCAGCCTGCCAGGGCCGACATCAGCGATACTTTGCCGGATATCGGCACCACCGCAGGCAATACGCTTTCCGTTAATCAGGAACTGGCGATGGGGGATTTCTATGTTCGCCAGCTGCGGGCCAGCGCGCCGCTGATCAACGATCCCCTGCTCAATGACTATATCAACCAGCTGGGCCAGCGGCTGGTGGCGCACGCCTGGTCGGTCAAGACGCCGTTCCACTTTTTCCTGGTCAGCAATGACGAGCTGAACGCCTTTGCCTTTTTCGGCGGCAACGTGGTGCTGCATTCCGCCCTGTTCCGCTATACCGAAAACGAAAGCCAGCTGGCCTCGGTGCTGGCACACGAAATTTCTCACGTTACCCAGCGTCACCTGGCGCGCGCGATGGAAGAGCAGCAGCGTAACGCGCCGCTGACCTGGGTGGGCGCGCTTGGCTCCATTCTGCTGGCGATGGCAAACCCGCAGGCCGGGATGGCGGCGTTAAGCGGCACGCTGGCGGGCGCGCAGCAGGGCGTGATCAGCTTTACCCAGCAGAACGAGCAGGAGGCTGACCGTATCGGCATTCAGGTCTTGCAGCGCGCGGGGTTCGATCCCCAGGCGATGCCCAACTTTCTGCAAAAGCTGTCCGACCAGTCCCGCTTCGCCTCTAAGCCGCCGGAAATTTTGCTGACCCATCCCCTGCCCGACAGCCGCCTGGCCGATGCCCGCAACCGCGCCAACCAGATGAAGCCCGTCGTGGTGCAGTCGTCACAGGATTTCTATATGGCGAAAGTGCGCGTGCTGGGCATGTACGCGACGGGAAAAAACCAGCTTGGTGACGATCTGCTGGAAACATTGAGTAAAGGCAACACGCGCGAGCAGACCGCCGCGCAGTACGGCAAGGCCGTTCAGTTCCTGCAGGCGAAAAGCTATGACAACGCCCGACGCATTATCGCGCCGCTGCTGGCCGCTCAGCCGAATAACGTCTGGTATCTGGATCTGATGACCGATATTGATATCGGCCTGAAGCAGCCGCAGCGCGCTATCGCCCTGCTGGAAAAAGCCAAAGCATCCAGCCCGGTGGTACAGCTCAACCTGGCTAACGCTTACGTCGAGGCGAAGCAGCCCGCCAGCGCCAGCAAAATCCTTTATCGCTATACCTGGACGCATAAAGACGATCCCAACGGCTGGGATCTGCTGGCGCAGGCGTCGTCCGCTCAGGGGCTGACGGATGAAGAAGAGGCGGCGCGGGCGGAAAGCCTGGCGCTGAACGGCCAGCTGGATCAGGCGATCCGCAGCCTGAGCGACGCCAGCGCCGCCGTGCCGCTGGGCAGCCTCAAGCAGGCCCGCTACGATGCCCGTATCGATCAGCTGCGCTATTTACAGCAGCGTTTCCGTCAGTATCAGAAAAGGTAGGCGAATGATGTCGAACGTTGAGATTTACCATAACCCACGCTGCTCCAAAAGCCGCGAAACGCTGGCGCTGTTGCAAAGTAAAGGGATTGAACCGGAAGTCGTGCTCTATCTGAAAAATCCGCCGACTGTCGCCACGCTGGAAAGACTGCTCCTTCAGGCGGGCTTCAGCTCTGCACGCGAGCTGATGCGCAGCAAAGAGGCGCGCTATCAGGCGCTGAACCTGGACGATCCCACGCTTAGCGAAGCGGATTTGCTGGCGGCAATGGTCGCTTATCCGGAGCTGATTGAGCGCCCGATCGTGGTGGCTAACGGCAAGGCGCGGCTGGGCAGGCCGCCGGAGCAGGTGCTGGCTATCCTTTAAAGATCCAGCGCCTCTTTCACGAAGGGAATGGTCAGCTTGCGCTGGGCGCTGATCGAGGCGCGATCCAGCTTGTCCAGCGTCATAAACAGCGTGCGCATTTCCCGATCCAGCCTTTTTAGCAGAAAGCGGCCGACATCTTCTGGCAGTTCAAAACCGCGCAGCCGCGCCCGCAGCTGGAGCGCCTGAAGCTTGTCGTCATCCGACAGCGGCTGCAAACGATAGATTTGTCCCCAGTCCAGACGGGAAGCGAGATCGGGCAGCTTCAGGTTCAGCTGGCGCGGCGGGCGATCGCCGGTGATCAGCAGACGGGTGCGGCCCGTTTCCAGAATACGGTTATAGAGATCGAAAATCGCCATTTCCCAGGGTTCGTCGCCGGCGATGCACTCGATGTTGTCGATGCAGATCAGCGCCAGCTGTTCCATACCGTCCAGTACTTCAGGCACGAACCAGGTACGCTTGTCGAGCGGCACGTAGCCCACGGCTTCGCCACGCGCGGAGAGTTCCGCACAGGCCGCGTGGAGCAGATGGCTGCGCCCGCCGCCTTCACGCGACCAGAAATAGAGATAGCTGCCGTGCTCCTGCTGTAACGCCCCTTGCAGCGCGGCGATCAGCGACGGGTTATCCCCCGGCCAGAAGCTGGCGAAGGTTTCATCATCGGGCAAATAGAGCGGCAGTGAGAGCTGTGCCGGAGTGTTCAGAAGCACCTCAGTAATGGGTCGAAATCCGGCGGCAGTTTATCACAGTTCTTTAAGGATTATGAAACGGGCAGCGCCGCTGCCCGTCAGATCTTTACTCGCGATCCTGCGGATCCAGAATGACCTCTTCCGGGCGGATCAGCGTAATCAGCCGGAAGATCAGGCTCAGCCCGATGCCGACGATAGTCGCCAGCGCCATGCCTTTCAGCTCTGCCGCGCCAATATGCACCGTGGCGCCGCTGACGCCGATGATCAGGATCACCGAGGTCAGGATCAGGTTCTGCGCCTTGTTGTAATCCACTTTGGATTCAATCAGCACGCGGATACCGGAAGCGCCAATCACGCCGTACAGCAGCAGCGACACGCCGCCCATCACCGGCACCGGCACCGCCTGGATCGCGGCGGCCAGCTTGCCAACGCAGGAAAGCAGAATGGCAAGAATAGCCGCGCCGCCAATCACCCAGGTGCTGTAAACGCGGGTAATTGCCATCACGCCAATATTTTCGCCATAGGTGGTGTTAGGCGTAGAGCCGAACAGGCCGGAAAAAATCGTCGAGACGCCGTTGGCAAACATCGAGCGATGCAGGCCGGGATCTTTCAGCAGGTCTTTTTTAACGATGTTCGCCGTAACCACCAGATGCCCGACATGCTCGGCGATCACCACCAGCGCCGCAGGCAGAATGGTCAGCATTGCCGCCCACTCGAAGCGCGGCGTGTAGAAGGTCGGCAGCGCAAACCACGGTGCCGCTTCAACCGATGACCAGTTTACGATGCCCATAAACCAGGAAAGCGCATAGCCGACCAGCACGCCGATCAGGATAGGGATAATCGCCAGAAAGCCGCGGAACAGCACCGAGCCGAAAACGGTCACCGCCAGCGTCACCATGGAAATCAGAATGGTTTTGCCGTCGACCGCCGCGCCGTTAGCCGGCAGCAGGCCGGCCATATTCGCCGCCACGCCGGCCAGCTCCAGCCCGATGACCGCCACGATAGCGCCCATCGCAGCCGGTGGAAACATCACATCCAGCCAGCCCGTTCCGGCTTTTTTCACAATCAGCGCCACCAGGCAGAACAGCACGCCGCAAAGGATAAAGCCGCCCAGCGCCACCTCGTAGCCCAGCGGCAGCAGCAGCAGCACCGGCGAAATAAAGGCAAAGCTGGAGCCCAGATAGGCCGGGATTTTCCCTTTACAGATAAAAAGGTACAGCAGCGTGCCGATGCCGTTAAACAGCAGCACGGTGGCCGGATTGATATGAAACAGGATAGGCACCAGCACCGTCGCGCCAAACATGGCGAACAGATGCTGGAAGCTGAGTGGGATGGTTTGCAGCAGCGGTGGCCGCTCGCTTACGCCGATAGCGCGACGCGTCATGGTGAGTTACCCCTTATTTTTCACAATAAAAAACCGACTCTCTGGTCGGCTTGATCGCTGGCAGTCATGATAAAACGCGGGTTGCAGGCCGATGCCCGGCGCGGCCGTTGGGCAACGCGCGGCGATGCCGGACGCTGTCCGGCCCCGGACGGGCGGATAAAAAGGCCTGCGGCTTTATCATTTCGTACCGAAGATCTTGTCGCCCGCGTCGCCAAGGCCCGGAATGATATAGCCTTTTTCGTTCAGTCCCTGATCGACGGAGGCGGTATACAGCTCCACGTCCGGATGCGCTTTTTCCAGCGCCGCGATGCCTTCCGGCGCGGCAACCAGCACCAGCACTTTAATACTGCTGCAGCCCGCTTTCTTCAGCAGGTCGATAGTGGCGATCATCGAGCCGCCGGTCGCCAGCATAGGGTCAACCACCAGCGCCATGCGCTCTTCGATATTGGAAACCAGCTTTTGAAAATAAGGCACCGGCTCCAGCGTCTCTTCGTCGCGATACACGCCCACGACGCTGATGCGCGCGCTGGGCACGTGCTCCAGCACGCCTTCCATCATGCCCAGGCCGGCACGCAGGATAGGCACAACGGTAATTTTTTTGCCTTTGATCTGGTCGATTTCTACCGGGCCGTTCCAGCCTTCGATAGTGACCTTTTCCGTTTCTAAATCCGATGTGGCTTCATAAGTCAGCAGACTTCCCACCTCCGAGGCGAGTTCACGAAAACGTTTGGTGCTGACGTCCTGTTCACGCATCAGACCCAGTTTATGTTTGACCAGCGGGTGTTTGACTTCCACGATCTTCATTGTTTTACTCCCGGAGTGTATGGCTGCAAAAAAAAATCGCGAGATTATAGCGCCATTTAGCAGCCAGTACCTATTACTTAATCCGACTTCTGCCGGATCCCTGCCATCCCCTTAAGGATTAGCGCAAAGTGAGCGCGGCGCAATGGTGGCGAAGATGAGGCTCGCAAACGTTTGCCTGCGCTGTTAGAATTGCCGCGCTTTATTACCAACCACCAACCGCAAACCGCGTGGGGATTTCGCAGTGACCGACAAAACCTCTCTCAGCTATAAAGACGCCGGTGTAGATATCGATGCTGGCAATGCTTTAGTCGACCGTATCAAAGGCGTAGTGAAAAAGACTCGTCGCCCGGAAGTGATGGGCGGACTGGGCGGTTTCGGTGCGCTTTGTGCGCTGCCGCAAAAATACCGTGAACCGGTTCTGGTTTCCGGCACTGACGGCGTCGGCACCAAGCTGCGTCTGGCCATGGACCTGAAGCGCCACGATGCCATCGGTATCGACCTGGTTGCGATGTGCGTGAACGATTTGGTGGTCCAGGGCGCCGAGCCGCTGTTCTTCCTTGATTACTACGCCACCGGTAAGCTGGATGTGGAGACGGCCGCCAGCGTGATTACCGGTATTGCAGAAGGCTGCTTACAGTCCGGCTGCGCGCTGGTCGGCGGCGAAACGGCTGAAATGCCCGGCATGTATCACGGCGAAGATTACGACGTGGCGGGCTTCTGCGTTGGCGTGGTGGAAAAGTCGGAAATTATCGACGGCAGCAAAGTCAAAGACGGCGACGTGCTGATTGCGCTGGGTTCAAGCGGCCCGCACTCCAACGGCTATTCGCTGGTGCGCAAAATTCTGGCGTTCAGCAATACCGACCCGGAAACCACCCTGCTTGAAGGCAAGCCGCTGGCGGATCATCTGCTGGAGCCAACCCGCATTTACGTTAAAAATATTCTCAGCCTGATTGAGCAGGTTGACGTCCACGCTATCGCCCACCTGACCGGCGGCGGCTTCTGGGAAAACATCCCGCGCGTGCTGCCGGACAACACCCAGGCGGTGCTGTCGGAGTCAAGCTGGCAGTGGCCTGCCGTGTTCGGCTGGATGCAGGAAGCGGGCAACGTCAGCCGCTTTGAAATGTATCGCACCTTTAACTGCGGCGTCGGCATGGTGATTGCGCTGGACGCCAGCGAAGCGGATAAAGCGGTAGAGCTGATGACCGCCGCCGGCGAAAAAGCCTGGAAGATTGGCGTGATTAAAGCCTCCGATGCCGAAGAGCGCGTGGTGATTAACGCATGAAGCGGCTCGTCGTGCTGGTTTCCGGCCAGGGGAGCAATCTCCAGGCCATTCTGGACGCCTGCCGGCAGGGACGGATCCACGGCAGCGTTGCTGCCGTGTTCAGCAACAAAGCCGACGCTTACGGCCTGACGCGCGCGCGCGAGGCGGGCGTGCCCGCTCATGCGCTGGCGGCCGCGCAGTTTGCCGATCGCGACGCCTTCGATCGCCAGCTGATGCTGGAAATTGACGCCTACGCGCCCGACCTGGTGATCCTGGCAGGCTATATGCGTATTCTGAGTGCGGATTTCGTGGCGCGCTACGCGGGCAGGATGCTGAATATCCACCCTTCCCTGCTGCCGAAATATCCTGGCCTGCACACGCATCGCCAGGCGATTGAAAACGGCGACGAAGAGCACGGCACCTCGGTGCATTTCGTTACCGAAGAGCTGGACGGTGGCCCGGTGATCCTTCAGGCCAAAGTACCGGTTTTTTCCGGAGATACGATCGATGAGGTCGCGGCGCGCGTGCAGCATCAGGAGCACGCTATTTATCCGCTGGTGGTCGGCTGGTTTGCGGATGGCCGCCTGAAAATGCAGGACGGCGCGGCCTGGCTGGACGGCGAGCAACTGCCGCCGGAAGGCTACGCCTGGGGCTAAAAGGGAAACCGGCGTTTCCCTTTTTTATTCAGCCATAGCGTCCCGTAATATAATCCTCTGTGCGTCGCTGGCGCGGCGCGGTAAAAATCCTGTCCGTTTCATCAAACTCCACCACGCTGCCGTGATGCATAAACGCGGTATAGTCGGATACGCGCGCGGCCTGCTGCATATTATGCGTGACCAGCACCAGCGTGAAATGCTGTTTCAGCGTGCTCATCAGTTCTTCAATCACCAGCGTGGAGATCGGATCGAGCGCCGAGGTCGGCTCGTCCAGCAGCAAAATTTCCGGTTCGATGGCGATGGCTCTGGCGATCACCAGCCGCTGCTGCTGGCCGCTGGAGAGCGTTAAGGCATTCTGCCAGAGGTTGTTTTTTACCTCTGACCAGAGCGCCGCCGCGCGCAGCGCGCTTTCCACCGCCTCGTCCAGCACGCGCCTGTCGCGTACGCCCTGAAGACGCAGCCCGTACACCACGTTTTCATAGATGGTTTTGGGGAACGGGTTTGGCCGCTGAAAAACCATGCCGACCCTTCTGCGCAGCGCCGCGAGATCCTCATTGCCGCCCAGAATCGACTGCTGCTGCAGGCGGATATCGCCCGTAACCCGACAGCCGTCAATCAGATCGTTCATGCGGTTAAAGCAGCGCAGCAGCGTCGATTTACCGCAGCCCGACGGGCCAATCAGCGCGGTAATGCGGTTTTTGGGCACGCGCAGATCGATTGCCTTCAGCGCCTGTTTCTCGCCATACCACAGCGAAAGGTTCTCCACCTCCAGCGCGGTGTCCTGCTCGTTTGGCATTACGCTCTTCTCCATTAATTAATCAGCGCGCGGTAGCGTTCGCGCAGCCGGTGGCGCAGCGCCATCGCCAGCAGGTTCAGCGCCAGAATAATCAGCACCAGCAGCAGCGCCGTGGCGAAAACCAGCGGCCTGTCCGCCTGCGCGTGGGGATTCTGAAACGCCAGATCGTAGATTTGGAAGCCAAGATGCATAAATTTGCGGTCAAGATGCAGATAGGGAAAAACCGCATCCACCGGCAGCTCCGGCACCATTTTCACCACGCCAACCAGCATCAGCGGCGCGGTTTCGCCTGCCGCTCGCGCCACCGCCAGGATCAGCCCGGTCAGCATCGCCGGGATCGACAGCGGCAAAACCACATGCCACAGCGTTTCCGCCTGGGTTGCGCCCAGCGCCAGCGATCCCTGCCGCAGCGTCTGCGGAATGCGCGACAGCCCCTCTTCCGTGGCGACAATCACCACCGGCAGCGTCAGCAGCGCCAGCGTCAGCGACGCCCAGAGCAGGCCCGGCGTGCCGAAAGTGGGATCGGGCAACGCGTGCGCGAAGAACAGCCGATCCAGGCTGCCGCCGACCAGCCAGACAAAAAAGCCCAGCCCGAACACGCCGTAAACGATGGAGGGCACGCCAGCAAGATTGACTACCGCGATGCGCACAAGACGCGTAAGAAAACCGTTGCCGGCATACTCATGCAGCCAGATCGCCGCCACCACGCCAAGCGGCATCACCACCACGGACATCAGCAGCACCATTAAAATCGTGCCGAAAATAGCCGGAAATACGCCATCTTCGCCCAGGCTGCCGCCGGAAGCGCCGCTGACAAAATGCCACAGCTGCGAGCCAAAATGGCGCCACTTTTCGCCGTAGCTCATGGCGTTGGGATACCAGGCCGCCAGGATCTGCGTCAGCGGAATAAGATGCTGCGATCCCGTGACGTCGCGCAGCACCAGCACGGTGCCTTCGTTCTCCTGGCTCAGTCCGGTCAGCGCCTGCGCCTGCTGGCGAAACTGCCGCTGAAGCTCGGCGCTGTCCGCCTGCCAGATGCTCTGCGCCTGCGGCGTATAGCGCTGCTCCTGCTCCAGGCGCTGCCGTTTACGATCCAGCTGCTCCATTTCGCTGTTCAGCCGCGCCAGCGCCACATGGCGAATTTTTTCTGCCTGCCGCTGGCGCTGCCGCGTCTCTTTAATCCGCTGCTGTAGCACGCGCATCATATCGGCAGCCACCAGCGGCCTTCCGTTTTCGCGCAGGCCGTCAAACCAGCCGTAGGCCATACCGCCGACGCGACGTTGCAGGGCGATAACGTTGCCTGGCCGCTCCGTCGCGATAATATCGCTGCTGAGCAGGCTGTGAAAATCACTGTCGCTGAAGTCGCGGTTGCCGGTTTTAATCAGGTAACGCGTCACGTGTTCCGGCAGATTATCCGGCAGCGGCGCGCCGCTGGCCTCGAGACGCTCGCGCGAGACGCCCTGAGAGCTGGCGATTTCACCCAGCGTCTGCGGCGCATGATCCACCGTAAACAGCGTCACCGGCTGCGGCCAGAAGTAGCGCATGGCCGACCAGCCGAGCAGCGCGATCAGCAACAGAAACGCCAACAGGCTCAGCGCCACCGCGCCGCCGGTCAGCCATCGCCAGCGATGATTGCGGCTAACGGCGCTCATCCCTGCATTTCCTGCTGGCTGAAGCGCTGACGCAACCGCTGACGCACCAGCTCCGCCAGGGTGTTGACCACCAGCGTAAAGACCAGCAGCACCAGCGCGCTCA
Organism: Erwinia plantamica; assembly: GCF_043420595.1. Taxonomy (NCBI): domain Bacteria; kingdom Pseudomonadati; phylum Pseudomonadota; class Gammaproteobacteria; order Enterobacterales; family Erwiniaceae; genus Erwinia; species Erwinia plantamica. The sequence goes on along the minus strand of NZ_JBGCUC010000014.1, from coordinate 83,087 downwards.
GAAACAGCACCCGATAATGGCCGCTGCCTGCAGCGGCTTCCGGCATTTCTATCGCCACGTTAGCGGAGAGCGTGCGTACGCCCTGTAACAATCCGCCTTCCGTCACCGGCGTGTTGCCCGTTGCCATCAGCACGATCATGGTTTCTCCTATCGCCCGGCCAAAGCCGATCATCAGCGCCGCAAAAATACCGGCGGACGCGCCCGGCAGCACGACGCGCGTTAAGGTTTGCCACTGCGTCGCGCCCAGCGCCAGCGATCCCTGCCCCAGCGACGGCGGCACGCTGAAAATGGCGTCCTCGGCCAGGGTGAAGATCAGCGGCACCAGCGCAAAGCCCATCGCCACGCTGGCGATCAGCAGGTTACGCTGCTGATAGCCGCCGCACAGGCTGTCGGCCAGGCTGACGCCCAGCACGCGATGTTCCAGCATCGGCAGCAGCCAGAGGCAGCCCAGCGTCACCAGCAGCAGCACCGGCAGTAAAATCCAGATTTCACGCCCTTCGTCGCACAGCCGCCTGCGCCATTTTTCCGGCAGCCGTTGTGAAACGTGGCTGCACAGCAGCAGCGCGGCGGCCAGCGCCAGCGGCCACAGCAGCACGCCCGCCAGGCGATCCGCCAGCTGCGGCGCCAGCCACAGCCCGGCAATCAGCCCGATCACCACGCTGGGCAGCGCGCCCATCATCTCTATCGCCGGTTTTACCCAGCGACGCAGCGCGGGCGCCATAAACCAGGCCGTATACATAGCGGCGGCCAGCGCCAGCGGCGTGGCGAACAGCATCGCCAGTCCCGCCGCCTTCAGCGTGCCGACCACCATTGGCACCAGGCTGAACTTGCCCTGGTAATCGTCGTTGGCCGACGTGGACTGCCAGACGTAGTCCGCCTGCGGATAGTGCTCATACCAGACTTTTTGCCACAGGTTGCGCCAGCTGATATCCGGCCAGGGGTTGCTGAGGTGATAATGCTGCCAGCTGCCCTGTCGCTCCACCAGCAGCCCGTCGCCGCGCGGCGCAAAGGCCGCGTTCAGCACGCCGGGATCGAGCTGGCTGCGCAGCACCACGCCTTCCTGCTTGCTGGCGAACAGCTTAAATTCGCCCGCCGGGTTTAAGGTAGCGAACACGCGGCGATGCGCCTCGCTTAACAGCAGAGGCTGGTTGCTGGCGTGATGGAAAGCACGGATAGCGTTCAGATGCGGGCCGGTCGCGCTGGCGATATCAAACCACTGTGTGATGCTGTCGTGGTTAGCCATCAGCAGCGTGCTGCCCCCGCTGAGCTGGGCCAGCCGTTCCGGCTGTTGCAGTAAGGTGTGGGATTCGCGCAGCGTCAGACCGCCGTCGGTGATGCGCCAGACGCGCAGGCTGTTTTTGGCAAGGCCGTACAGCAGCCGTCCATCGGGCGAAATCATCAGCTGGCTGACGTCCGGCACGCTGACGCTGAAGCTTGCCGTCGCCTGTAGCGGCTGAAAGCGGTAAAGCGTGATCTGCGTGGCGCTGGCCTCGGCCACCAGCCAGCGGTTTTCCGCCGTCTGCGCCAGCGCAATAACCTTCGCGTCGGGATTGCCGCCCAGCGGCTGGTCGCCCAGCGGAAACTTCCAGCGCGGCTCCGCTTCGCTGAAGTCGGGCTGCACCAGCGTCAGGCCGGCGGCGCTTTTCAGCAGGACGCTGTCGTTATCCGTCGCAACGGCGACGCGGCCCTGCGCCAGCCATAGCGCAGGCACTTTCGACTGATTCATCAGCGAAAGGAATTCCGCCCTGCCCTGCGCGTCAATACGCCATCCCCACTGCTGCTGCGCGTCCATGCCCATTGCTACGGCCGGCTGGTCCTGATCCAGCGCAATGCGGCTAACGCTGCTGAGCGTCGGCGACGAAAAAAGCGGCACCACCACCCAGATCAGCCAGACGAACAGCAGCAGCATCACCAGCAAAATCGCCAGTCCGCAGGCCATCACCACGCGTCGGGTCAGCCGATCGATAAACTGCCGCCGCCGATCGTTATAATGTGCAGGAATGGGAATTGGGTTCATGCCAGTCTTCGCTATAAAATGCGCTTAAGCGCCTTATGTTGCCCGTATGTGGCTAATAAGACAATCGGGATTCGCCATAGACAGGGCTGTCATACTCTCGTCATAATGCCCCGAGACAATGCCTGGTTTTTTACAGGATCTGTGGAACGGAGTAAAAATGGGTCAGGAAAAGCTTTATATAGAGAAAGAACTAAGCTGGTTATCCTTTAATGAGCGCGTTTTACAGGAAGCGGCGGACAAATCCAATCCCCTGATTGAACGGATGCGGTTTTTGGGCATCTACTCCAATAATCTGGAAGAGTTTTATAAAGTCCGCTTCGCCGATCTGAAACGCCGCATTTTGATTGGGGAAGAACAGGGTTCGCCCGACACGCCGCGCCATCTGCTGAAAAAAATCCAGGCGCGCGTGCTGAAAGCCGATCAGGAATTTGACGGGTTGTATAACGATCTGCTGCTGGAAATGGCGCGCAACCAAATTTTTCTGATCAACGAACGTCAGCTCTCTCCCAATCAGCAAAGCTGGCTGCGGCACTATTTTAAACACGAGCTGCGGCAGCACATTACGCCGATCCTGGTTTATCCCGACACCGATCTGATTGAGTTTCTGAAAGACGATTACACCTATCTGGCGGTAGAGATTATTCGCGGCGAAAAGATTGACTATGCGCTGCTGGAGATCCCGTCTGATAAGGTGCCGCGCTTTGTCAACCTGCCGCCGGAAACACCGCGCCGCCGCAAACCGATGATCCTGCTGGATAACATTCTGCGCTACTGTCTGGGCGATATCTTCCGCGGCTTTTTTGATTACGATGCGCTGAACGCCTATTCGATGAAGATGACCCGCGATGCGGAATATGACCTGGTCACCGAAATGGAGTCCAGCCTGCTGGAGCTGATGTCTTCCAGCCTGAAGCAGCGCCTGACCGCCGAGCCGGTGCGCTTTGTCTATCAGCGCGATATGCCCGACGCGATGGTGGAGATGCTCAGCAAGAAGCTGAACATCAGCAACTATGACTCCATCGTGCCCGGCGGCCGCTACCATAACTTTAAAGACTTTATCGGCTTCCCGAACGTCGGCAAGGCCAATCTGGTCAACAAACCGCTGCCGCAGCTGCGCCACATCTGGTTTGACCGCTTCCGCAACGGCTTTGACGCCATCCGCAATCGCGACGTGCTGCTTTACTATCCTTATCACACCTTTGAGCACGTGCTGGAGCTGCTGCGCCAGGCTTCTTTCGACCCTGCCGTGCTGGCGATAAAGATCAACATTTACCGCGTGGCGAAGAATTCACGCATTATCGATGCGATGATCCACGCGGCCTATAACGGTAAAAAAGTCACCGTGGTGGTGGAGCTACAGGCGCGCTTCGATGAAGAGGCGAATATTCACTGGGCGAAACGTCTGACGGAAGCGGGCGTGCACGTGATTTTCTCCGCGCCGGGCCTGAAAATTCACGCCAAGCTGTTTTTAATTTCCCGCCGTGAAAACGGCGAGATCGTCCGCTATGCCCATATCGGCACCGGCAATTTCAACGAAAAAACGGCGCGAATTTACACCGACTACTCCTTACTGACCGCAGATGCCCGCATCACCAACGAGGTCAGACGCGTCTTTAACTTTATCGAAAACCCCTATCGTCCGGTGAGTTTCGAGCACCTGATGGTGTCGCCGCAGAACTCGCGTCAGATGCTCTATCAGCTGATTGATAACGAAATAGCCAACGCGCAGAAAGGCATTCAGGCCGGCATCACGCTGAAGATCAACAATCTGGTCGATAAAGGCCTGGTGGATCGGCTTTACACCGCCTCCAGCGTCGGCGTGAAGGTTAACCTGCTGGTGCGCGGCATGTGCTCGCTGATCCCCAATCTGGAAGGCATCAGCGATAATATCCGCGTGATCAGCATTGTCGATCGCTATCTGGAGCACGATCGCGTCTATATTTTCGATAACGGCGGCGACAAAAAAGTGTTCCTCTCCTCCGCCGACTGGATGACACGCAATATCGATTACCGTATTGAAGTGGCCTGCTGCATCCTTGACCCTATTCTGAAACAGCGGGTGCTGGATATTATTGGCATCCTCTTCAGTGATACGCTTAAGGCGCGCTTCGTAGACAAAGAGCTTAGCAACCGTTACGTTCCGCGCGGCAACCGCCGTAAGGTGCGCGCGCAGCTGGCTATTTACGATTACATTAAATCTCTGGAACAACCTGACTAACCACTATGCCAATATCCCAGAAAAGTACGCCCAAACCCCAGGAATTCGCCGCCATCGACTTGGGCTCAAACAGTTTTCATATGGTGATTGCCCGCGTGGTGGACGGCGCCATGCAGGTGCTCGGCAGGTTGAAACAGCGGGTGCATCTGGCCGACGGTCTGGATCACAACAACGTGCTGGCCGAAGAGGCGATTGAACGCGGCCTGAGCTGTCTGGCGCTGTTCGCCGAGCGTTTGCAGGGCTTCAGCGCGGCCAACGTTACCATCGTCGGCACCCACACGCTGCGCCAGGCGGTGAATGCGGAAGACTTTTTACGGCGCGCGGCGGACGTCATCCCCTACCCGATTGAAGTTATTTCCGGGCAGGAAGAGGCGCGCCTGATTTTTATGGGCGTGGAGCACACCCAGCCTGAAAAAGGCCGCAAGCTGGTGATCGATATCGGCGGCGGCTCGACCGAACTGGTGATCGGTGAAGATTTCGAACCTAAACTGGTGGAAAGCCGCCGCATGGGCTGCGTCAGCTTCGCCAATCTCTATTTCCCCGGCGGCGCCATCAGCAAAGAGAATTTCCGCCGCGCGCGGCTGGCCGCCACGCAAAAGCTGGAAACGCTCTCCTGGCAGTATCGCCTGCACGGCTGGCAGTACGCGCTGGGCGCGTCCGGCACCATCAAAGCCACGGTGGAAGTGCTCCAGGCGATGGGCGAGAAAGACAAGCTGATTACGCCAGAGCGGCTGGAGAGTCTTTATGACGAGGTGATTAAGCATAAGTCTTTCGACAGCCTGAGCCTGCCGGGCCTTTCCGACGAGCGTAAGGTGGTGTTTGTGCCGGGCCTGGCTATTCTCTGCGGCGTCTTTGACGCGCTGGCTATCCGCGAGCTTCGGCTTTCCGACGGCGCGCTGCGCGAAGGCGTGCTTTATGAGATGGAGGGCCGCTTCCGCCATCAGGATATTCGCAGCCGTACCGCGCAGAGCATGGCGAACCACTACGCCATCGACAGCGACCAGGCCCGGCGCGTGCTGGACACCACCGAACAGCTCTACGTCCAGTGGCGGGATCAAAATCCTAAGCAGGCGAATCCGCAGCTGGCCGCGCTGCTGAAATGGGCGGCGATGCTGCATGAGGTGGGGCTGACCATCAACCATAGCGGCCTGCATCGCCATTCGTCCTATATCCTGCAAAACACCAATATGCCGGGCTTTAATCAGGATCAGCAAACGCTGCTGGCGACGCTGGTACGCTGGCATCGCAAAGCGGTGAAGGTGGACGAGCTGCCGCGCCTGACGCTGTACAAGAAAAAGCAGTTTCTGCCGCTGGTGTTTCTGCTGCGGCTGGGCACGCTGCTGAACAATCAGCGCCAGGCGACTTCGACGCCCGATTCGCTGCTGCTGGAGACGGACGACGGCCACTGGACGCTGACCTTCCCCCGCGATTACTTTAGCCAGAACAATCTGGTTCAGCTCGATCTGGAACGCGAACAGAGCTACTGGAAAGAGGTGACCGGCTGGCAGCTGACGATCAAAGAGTCCGATGAATGAACCAGAAGCCCGACCATTACTACACCGAAAAGTATCAGCTTACCGCCCCGCACTCTGAAGTGGTGGCGGCCGTTAGTCAGATAGCGCCCGGCGGTCGGGCGCTCGATCTGGGCTGCGGCAGCGGGCGGAATTCGCTTTATCTCCATCTGAAGGGATTTGAGGTAACCGCCTGGGATCGCAATCCGGCGCGTCTTGAGCAAATTATTGCGGAAGAGCAGCTGAGCGGCATTCACACGGCGGTTAAAGATCTTAATAACGTGAGGTTTAACGGCGCTTACGAGCTGGTGCTCTCTACCGTGGTGATGATGTTTTTACAGCCGGAAGCCATCCCGCAGCTGATTGCCGATATGCAGGCCAGCACGGTACGGGGCGGCTATAACCTGATTGTCTCGGCGATGGACACGGAGGACTATCCGTGTTCGCTGTTCCCCTTCACGTTTAAATCCGGCGAGCTGAGCGAGTACTATCGCAAATGGCGGATCGTGAAATATAACGAGCATGTCGGCCAGCTGCACCGCACGGACGAGCACGGCAACCGCATTTCGCTGCGTTTCGCCACGCTGCTGGCGCAAAAAGAGCGGGTGAAAGAGTAGCGGCTAGTCGGGCAGCCTCTGCGGAGGCGCCTCGGCCTTCTCCGCCAGCGAATACAGCGGCTTTGCTTCGCCGTACAGCGCGCCCTGAAGGTAATCCACGCCCAGCTTGCGCAGCAGAGTGTCTGCCTCCTGCGTTTCCACGTCCGCCGCCACAATCTGCATTTTTTTCAGCCGGGCCATAATGCAGGTTGATTCAATGATTTGATAATCCAGGCTGTTATTAAACATATTGCGGACAAACTCGCCGTTAAGCCGCAGCATATCCGCCTCGATCTGCTTTAACAGCGCGTAGCTGCCGTAGCCGTGGCCAAAGTTGCTGATAGCGACGCGGCAACCCAGATAGCGCAGCTGGTCGATGGCCCGATAGCCACCGCCGTGCGGCGTCAGCATCGGCGACTCTTCCACGTAAAAGATCAGCTGCCACGGCTCAACGCAGTAGTCCTGCAACATCGCCTGTATCTCTTTCGCCAGCCCCGGCCTGCAGAGGCTAAGGGTGAAAAGCTCCGTCGCAATGCGGATGCCGGGCAGCCTTGTCCGATGCTGGTTGATAAAAGAGAGGATCTGGCGCAGCCGCCAGCAGTCCAGCTCCCAGGTTAAGCCGAACTCGTTGATGACCGCATAAAACTCTGTTGCCGGTACCGGTTCGCGATGGTCGTTTTCCAAAGCAAGCCAGACCGCGTGATAGTCGTCGCCGCGCACGCCGCAAATTCTCTGCGCAATCAGCTGGAAACCGTTGGATTTTAGCGCCTGCTGGATGGTATTCAGCAGCGCGATTTTTTTGCTGATGCGGTACTGCACCGGCTGCGTCATTTTCTGCTGCAGGTTCTCCGTTATGCCGCTGGTCAGCGAGAGCTCCGCCATGCCGCTCAGCTCGCCGAGCAGCTCATAAAGATGATTGACCGGCGGCAGGACGCTGCAATAGCTGACGCCGATACCGGGATGCACCGGCAGGCCGTCCCAGCTCAGGCAGTAATCTTTCAGCCGGGCCGTGATCTTTTCAATCCGCGCCAGCTGCCCGCTCCCTTCCAGCCGCATCACTAAATCGAAGCCGGGGAGCTGATAAACGTCTTCCTCCGGCTGAAGTTCAGGCTTCAAATGGGCGGCCAGGCTGCTTTTATAATGAATACGCAGGCGCAGTCCATAGATACGGCTCAGGCGATCCAGATCGGGGATAGTCAGAAAGCAGAGCGTGGAGCCGGGGCTGTTTGCCAGCGCCAGGCTCAGCGCGCGCAGATTAGGCAGGTTCATGACGGGATCGTTTAACGCCGCCGCTTTGGTTCTGGCCAGCGTGCGGCGCTGGCGCGTGGTGATAGCCGCCATCAGCAGCAGGCTAAGGCTGAACACCAGCAGGTTGGCTGAAATAACCGCCAGCTGATAAGGCCCGGTATCCGGATGAAGAAAACGATCGCGCAGCTGATAAAGCACCATCAGCAGCAGCGCCCAGAGCAGGCCGGTAAAAAGATAGCCGAAACGCATCGCTGCCCAGAGCATTAAAGGCAGCATCAGGGGCAAACCGTATTCGGTGGCCAACAGATTCTGCCGGCCAGGCGCGACCTGAAGCAGCATGGTCAACAGAAACGCCAACAGCAGCGTCCATACCACGCCTTCCGTTTTGCTGACCTCGGGTGAAAACTGCTGGCGAAGGCGAAAGATGGTCAGCCGCAGATAGCCCGGACTGCGCAGGCTGCGGACAACCAGATAGCAGACCGGCATCATAGTGACGCAAGCCAGCAGCACGGACTGAAAATTCAGCAACGTATGCAGCGAAAACGGTTCCCAGGGGAAAATCGAGCCTTTTAGCGGCACAAGGCCTGCCGTCGCCAGCCCCTGCATCATAAAAACAAACAGCGAGGGGATAAAAAAAGCCAGCCAGAACAGCCTGTTGGGCATCAGGCGCAGCTCGCCATAGCTGACGCCCCAGCGCCGTTTCACCTGAAGCCGGTAGCCGCTCCAGCCGCTTAACAGCACCAACAGCCAGGTGGCGGCGATCGCCGCCGCAGGCCCGGGCGCGTAGCGGTTAAAATAGTAGAGGCTCAGCCCTGTTGCTATCCCCGGAAAAGCCTTCCAGTCATACACCAGCAGCATCGCTATGATCATAGCCAGCGGCAGATAGATCAGATAAACGTAGCCATCCAGCATCCAAAGGCGCACCGAAAGCTGCGTGGTGAGCGGCATCAGAATAGCCGGCAGAATAAGGGCAAGCCCCCAGGGGCTTTGACGGAAGCGGTTAAGGCGGGCCGTGATGATCATGATACTCGCTGGATAACAGGGCGATCACGCCCGAACAGGATAGGCCGGAGCAGACCGACGCTGGCGTATCCGCAATACTATGCATATTCCTCCGGCTAAAATTGATCTTCATCATTTTCAGTGCTTTTCTCTGCCAGAATCTCGCTGCCGTCAGGGAAGCTGAGAGGTAAACCCGCCGCGCCGCGCGTCTGAACAAAGCCCTCTCCTTCGGGCGATCGGCATTGACCTGGCGGCCGCGCTGTGTCTAAATTGTGCAATTGCCTACGGGCTAACTTCAGGAAACTTGCGTGAACCGCGCCATGCCATTCAGAAAACAGCGTAAAACAAGCCGTATGACCCGGATCGTTTTGCTGGTCAGCTTTATTATCCTGGCAGCACGCCTGCTTTATGTGCTGCCCGGGGCTATCGAACACCACAAACAAAAACAGCAGGAAACGACGGTCTCTGCCCCCGGCGCTAAATAGCGGCCTGGCCGCCTGAAAAAGTGCAACTTATTCCGTTCATCCGCCCAAATTAAGCAATACTTACTTCTTTGTCCGCTTTTGCCAGACACAAGGGAATTTTTATGTCTGTAGCTCAGTCACATGCTCAGCAGCTTGCTGAAATCCGTAACCGTATACTTAATCTTCTGCTCAACGACAACGACCTCGTGGATACGCTGCTCCGCAAACCGCTGAAACAAAGCGAAGCGGAAGCTGCAGCGCATCAGGAGCAGGTGCAGGAGCTGAGAGACTACCTGCCGCTGCTGCACGCGGCGGATATCGCCGACCTGCTGGAAGCGCTGCCGGAAGAGGAACGCCAGGCGCTCTGGCAGCTGGTCGGTACCAACCGACGCGGCGAAGTGCTGGTCGAAGCGTCTGAAAACGTCTGGGAAAGCCTGATCGAGGAGATGAGCGATCGCGATCTGCTCCAGGCGATCGAACCGCTGGATATTGATGAACAGGTTTATCTCGCCAAGTATTTATCGCGTGATTTAACGGGCCGGCTGCTGACCTCGCTCGATCCGGCGCAGCGTTCACGCGTGCTGGAAGTGATGGATTTCGACCGCGACCGCGTCGGGCGCATCATGGATTTTAAGCTGGTTACCGTACCGGCCGACATCAAGCTTGCAACCGTACAGCGCTATCTGCGACGGAAGAAAGTGATGCCGGAAGGCACCGATAAGCTTTTTATTACCGACGAAAACAATATGCTGCTGGGCGAGCTGACGCTGATGGATATTCTGCTGAACAAGCCCGGCAAGCGGGTTTTCGAGGTGATGAACGACAGGCCGGTAACCTTTCGGCTGGATGACAAGGCTGAAGACGCGGCGGGCGCATTTGAGCGTTACGATCTGATCTCTGCCGCCGTTATCGATGCCAAAGGCAAGCTGATGGGGCGCGTCACCATCGAAGACGTTATCGACCTGGTTAACGAGGCGAACGACAGCAATATTCGTAAGATGGGCGGCGTAAACCCTGACGAGGACGTTTTTGCCCCGGTCAGGAAAGCGGTACGCACTCGCTGGACATGGCTGGCGGTTAACCTCTGTACAGCCTTTGTCGCCTCACGCGTGATCGGCCTGTTTGAGGATACGATTTCCCAGCTGGTGGCGCTGGCGACGCTGATGCCGATTGTAGCCGGGATCGGCGGCAATACCGGCAATCAGACCATTACCATGATCGTGCGCGCGCTGGCGCTGCATCAGGTCGAACCGGGCAACTTTTCGTTTTTGATCGCGCGCGAACTGGGCGTGGCATTGATTAACGGTCTTTGCTGGGGCGGTATTATGGGCGGCGTCACCTGGGCGATGTACGGCAATCCGGCGCTGGGCGGCGTCATGATGCTGGCGATGGTGCTGAATCTGCTGCTGGCGGCGCTGATGGGCGTCCTTATTCCGCTGATTATGACCAAACTAAAACGCGATCCGGCAGTCGGCTCCAGCGTTCTGATCACTGCGCTGACCGATACCGGCGGCTTTTTCATTTTCCTGGGCCTGGCGACGATTTTTTTACTGCATAAGTAACGGTATCGTCCGGGGCGCGCGCACAAAGCCTGTTCACTTTGTACCCGCGCCCCACGGCCACTCTTTTATCCTCGCCCGACATCCTCTGAAAAGACGCCACGCTGCCAGGACTTTAAGATTTGTGGTTCGCTTACCTGAAGATTATCCGCGATACCTGGACGCCAAAGTCCGCGTTCGGATTGGTAACCGAGTCGCCAGCCCGCTCCTGGAAAACAGCAACGGCAAGATCTCTTCTTTTCGGCAGACGAGAGATATCGGCCTCGGCCAACGCCGCCGGGATCTCATCATAGTGCAAATCCGTGCAGTAAACCGGCGAGCCAGGCTGCTGACGCCAGGAATCCGCCAGGCTGCCGGCGTCAAAAGCATCGAAGCCGGTATCATTCACCAGACGCATAATCAGCTGCCGACTCGCCTCATCATCGCCGGCAACCGGTATCGCAATGCGATCCGCCGCGCCTTGCGGCATGCCCTTTTCGGCAAAAGATCCCGAGCCGATGGCGTTCCAGGCTTTGATCACGGGTCGACCGATCTGCTCTGACACCCACAGGCTTTCTGGCTGGCCATTTTCGATAGCGTCGATTTTCAGATCCCGGTGCGGATAATAATTGGAGGTATCCGCCACCACAACGCCGGAAGGCAGCGCGCGAATAAGCGGCGCCACGTCCGGAATGCGGACGAGCGGAATAGAAAGGATCAGGACGTCAATATCGTTAACGGCCTCTTCTGTTCTTACCGCCTGGGCGCCCGTGGCAAGCGTTTCTGCCTCGATGGTTTCCGGCCCGCGCGAGTTGGCGACCTTCACCTGGTGCCCGGCGGCGGCCAGCTTACGGACCAGGGTTTTGCCTATATGACCTGTACCGAGAATACCGATTTTCAAAGGGGATGAAGGGTTCATGGTTCTCTCCTGTCTTATTGGCTGCCGCTCGGGGCAGCGTTCTCCAATACGGCGTGTCTTTGGCGATATCTACAGCCCGAACGCCGTGATTATTGTCATTGTGCAAACGGCGTTATGCCGTCACTGCCCGGTTGCGGGCAACGATATGCTCGTGGGTCAGCGGTTCGCTGGCAGACATAAACTCTTTCAGCAGCGCCTCGCGGTTTACGGGGGCACGTTCTTTATCTGCCGCCAGCAGCGCCTTCTTCAGCGCCGCTGCGCTAAGTTCTGTACAGTAGGCTGGCGTACCGGGCTGCTGACGCCAGGACTCCGCGAGGCTACCGGCATCCACGGCATCAAACCCGGTATCGCTGACCAGCGCCATCGCGATGCGTTTGGCTGTTTCATCATCGCCAGCGACCGGAATGGCAATCCGTTCGGTTACGCCCACAGGCATCCCCTTGTCAGCCAGGGTAGCCGCCAGCACGGCATTCCAGGCTTTAATCAGCGGCCTGCCTGCCTGCTCGCTGGCCCAAACGCTTTCCGGCTTACCTTGCGCGAGAGCGGGAATAGCATCATCCCGAAACGGATAGTAGTTAGAGGTATCGATAACCGGTACGCTGGCCGGCACGGTTTTCAACAGTTCGGCCAGACCCTGGTGAGCGGTAAAGGGCGTTGACAGGATAACGGCGTCGGCGCCTTTGACGGCCTCTTCCCGCGTCACCGCCGTTGCGCCAGCCTTGCGGGCGACCTCGGCGATGGTTTCCGGCCCCCGTGAATTTGCCAGCCTGACGCTATGGCCGCAGGCAGAGAGTTTGGCTGCCAGTGTGGCGCCGATATTTCCCGCGCCAATAATGCCGATATTCATAAATGTCTCCTGATTGCTGAGGGGTTATTCGGCTGCCGGATGGGCAAAGTCATTGAGCGTGTCGCGTAGCTGAACCAGCCCTGCTTCCGTCAGTTTGCAGGCCGATCTGATTTGATCGGTCACGGCCCACAGGGTGTCACGCAGCGCCTCTCCGCTCTCTGTCAGCGTGACCAGCACCCGACGTTCGTCTTTTGGATCGCGTCGGCGGGATACTTTCCCCGCCGCTTCCAACCGCTTCAGGAGCGGCGTAATGGTGCCCGTATCCATCCCCAGCCTGCCGCCCAAATCCCCTACCGATCGGGGCGTTCCGTTAAACAATTCCAGCATCACCAGATACTGCGGGAAGGTCAGCCCCAGCGGATCGAGGAAAGGTTTATGCATCCGGTTCATCCTGTTTGCCGCCCCGTAAAGGGCAAAGGAAAGCTCGGTGCCTATTTCCCGGCGTTGTTTGTTAATGGTCATCTCGTAATATCTGTTGGTTGATTATCTAGTGCACTAGATAATCCTGGCAGATTTTCCTGTCGCTTGCAAAAGGATCGCCAGGTAATTTGTGCGCTGTTGCTTCAGAACGGCCATAGTTGTCGCGGTATTTGCTTGATAGCAAAGGCATAGTGCGCTGGAAAGGCAGGCTGATTCAGCTGCGATCCTGATCGAAACGCCCCGGCACACCCTCACTTTCAGGTTGGCCCAATCTCATCGCTTATTGACCATCGGGCTACTCACGCCTCGCTGTTTATCCTCCCTATACTGCTTCCGTACCTGCTTAAAAGCCTTTCGCTACGCGGAAAAAGACTACAGAAGGAAGAAACGATGAAACTGACGCAAATCCGTAACGCCACGCTTATTCTTGAATATGCGGGGAAAAAATTTCTTATCGATCCTATGCTGGCGGACAAAGAAGCCTGGCCGGGCTTTCCCGGAACGGCACGTCCGCATCTGCGTAACCCGCTGGTGGCGCTGCCGGTTGCCGTGGATACCCTGCTGAACGTCGATGCGGTGATCGTGACCCATACCCATCCCGACCACTGGGACGATGCGGCGCAGCAGCTTATTCCTGACGACAAGCTTATTTTTACCCAGCACGATGCTGATGCCACGCTGATCCGCAGCCAGGGCTTTACCAACGTTCGCGTGTTGACGACGGAAAACAGCTATGAAGGCATTACTATCATTAAAACGGGCGGGCAGCACGGCAGCGATGAAGCCTATGCAAACCCGGAAATGGCTGCCATGCTGGGTGATGCCTGCGGCCTGGTGTTCCGCCACGCCGATGAAAAAGTGCTGTATATCGCCGGCGATACTATCTGGGTGAAACCCTATGAGGAAAGCCTGCAAAGCCACCGGCCGGACGTCGTGGTGCTTAATGCCGGTTTTGCTCAGGTCGACGGTTATGGCGCCATTATTATGGGCACCGAAGATATCCTGCGTACTCACCAAATGCTGCCGGAGGCGACGATCGTGGCTTCGCATCTGGAAGCCGTTAATCACTGCGTGCTGACCCGCGCGGAAATCCGTGAGTTTGCTCAGCAAAAAGGTATGCAACAGAGCGTGTGCGCGCCTGAAGATGGCGAAACGCTGGTATTCTGATGCTTTTGGGGAACCTGCTCAGTTCGGCGGGTTCCCAGCCCAGTCAGGAGAAAAAACGTGACCGTTCCTGTTGTTGCCGTGATTGCCACTGCCGGAGTCAGCACCTTTCACTTTTCCGTCCCCTGTATCGTTTTCGGCAAGGCGCTGCCCGAGCCGGATCGCTTCGATCTGCAAATCTGTGCGGAAACGCCCGGCAACGTTCTGTCCGATATTGGCCTGTTTATTAATGTAAAACACGGGCTGGCGCTGCTGGAAAAGGCCGATATTATCGTGGTGCCTTTCTGGGATCGTCCGGAAGAGAAACCCTCTCCGGCGCTGCTCAGCGCGCTAAAAGCAGCCTGGCGGCGCGGCGCAGAGGTGGTGGGATTATGTCTGGGCACCTACGTGCTGGCCTATGCAGGACTGCTGGAAAACCGACGCGCGGCTACGCACTGGGAATATGAAAAAGACTTCACGGAACGCTTCCCGCAGGTGCATCTTGATACCAACGCGCTTTATATCACTGATGAACGCCTGACCACTTCCGCCGGGACGGCTGCCGGCATCGACTGCTGCCTGAGTATCGTGCGCGATCGTTATGGCAGCGTGTTAGCCAACAAGGTCGCCAGGCGCATGGTGATGCCGCCCTATCGGGAAGGCGGACAGGCGCAGTATATCGAGCGTCCCGTCCCGGAAACCACTCGCGATAATGCGATTAACGAACTGATCGGCTATCTGCGCAGAAACCTCGAAAGACCGCACACTATCGATTCGCTGGCGGCCTTTTGCAATATGAGCCGCCGCACCCTGACCCGCCACTTTTTTGCCGCTACCGGCCTGACGCTGAGCGACTGGCTGATCAGCGAGCGGCTTCAGCGCAGCCAGGTGCTGCTGGAGTCGACGGATCACAGTATTGAGGTGGTGGCAGCCATGTCGGGATTTCAGACGCCGGTATCGTTCCGACAGAATTTTAAACACCGGTTTGCCGTCAGCCCCAGCGAATGGCGTCGGGCCTTCAGAGGGCCGGACGCGCTGCTGTAGAGAGCAGGATGCCGCTGATGAGAAGCTGTTGCGCGCGCCTGCAAAGCTCTGGTTATGGCAGCGATAACGGCGACTTTCCGCTACGCCAGCGGGTAGCCGATGGCGTTAGCAGTATGGCGCTACTCCCGCCCGGCAGGACAAGATAATAAAGTCCAAATTGGGTCAACGATATGGCCTGCAACTTATCCATGCCTTGTTTGTTCGTTAATTAAACGGTAACGTCAGGAATCAACACGTATAACCGTTGCTTTACTCATCCGCATCCACTAACCAACAGGTGCTTTATGGATCACACCACCCGGCAATATCGGGACGCTGTCCACCCTTATCAGCGTAGCGCGCGCTAACGCCTGCGCGTAAACCCCCTTTCCCGCCCGGCAGGGTTTGCAAGATAGCGGCTCACGCCATAGCCTGCGGGAATGGGCTTCCATCCGCGACACACTGGCCCACACCTCTATGCAAGGAATCAAACGATGACCAGTCCTGTAGAGTCCTTCCCCATTCACATTCCCCAGACGCAGCTTGACGATCTGGCCCAGCGCCTGGCGCAAACCCGGTGGCCAGATCCGGAAACCGTAAGCGACAACAGCCAGGGGCCGAAGCTTGAACGTCTTCGCGCTCTGGTAGCGCACTGGCAAAAAGACTATGACTGGCGCGCCACTGAAACCCAGCTCAACCAGTGGAACAGCAGCCGCACTGAGATCGACGGCCTCGGCATTCACTTTCTGCATATTCGCTCGCCCCATTCTGACGCCCTTCCCTTGCTGATGACCCACGGGTGGCCAGGCTCTGTTCTTGAATTCAGGGCAATGATCGGCCCGCTTACCGACCCTACGGCCTATGGGGGGCAAGCCAGCGATGCGTTCCATTTGGTTATCCCTGCGCTACCGGGTTTTGGTTTCAGTGATAAGCCAACTTCCCCGGGATGGGGCGTGGGTAAAACCGCCAGCGCCTGGGTGCAGCTAATGGCGCGTTTGGGCTATGGCCAGCGCTGGGCTGCCCAGGGTGGAGACTGGGGATCGGCCGTGACCACCGCTCTGGGGCATATGCGCCCGCCAGGCCTGGTCGGCATTCACCTGAACATGGTGATGTATCAGCCGACCCAGGATGAAATCGCGCAGGCCACCCCTGAAGAGCAGCGCATGCTGGCTGATGCGCAACGCTACGACCAGGAGCTTTCGGGCTATATGAAGGTGCAAAGCACCCGGCCGCAGTCGGTAGGTTTTGCCCTGGCAGACTCCCCCGTGGGCCTGGCCGCATGGATATACGCGCTATTTCAGGACGCCTCCGACAGCGGCGGCGAGCCTGAGCGGGCAATCGACATCAACGCCCTGATCGATGACATCATGCTGTACTGGCTGCCTAACGCCGGCCCAAGCTCGGTCCGCTTCTACTGGGAAGGAATACGTGAAATGCAACAGCAAGGTCCCGCTTCTGCCATCCCCACCCCTGCGGGCGTGAGCATGTTTCCGGGCGAGCTGCTTCGTCTCTCACGGCGCTGGGCGCAGGCGCGTTTCGAGGATTTGAGGTTCTTTGCGGAAGCTGAGCACGGCGGCCACTTTGCCGCGATGGAAAACCCGGCAGTGCTTACCGACCATGTGCGTGAGACTTTTCGCTTGCTGCGTTGAGCGGACAAGCGTGCCTGATACCCTGTCAGCATTAACTAACTGAACAGGGTTTCGAGGGGCTTTTCTGATGAGGCCTGCACTGCGCACCAAAACGATTGATGACGCAGAAAAACCACCGCCTGTTTTTATTCCAGGTATAAAAACAGGCGGTTAACTACAGTACTATTCCCACTCGATCGTCGCCGGCGGCTTGCCGGAGATGTCGTAAACCACGCGGGAAATACCGTTGATTTCATTGATGATGCGGTTAGAGACGCGGCCCAGGAACTCATAAGGCAGATGCGCCCAGTGCGCGGTCATAAAGTCGATGGTTTCTACCGCACGCAGCGAAACCACCCAGTCATACTT
This sequence comes from Erwinia plantamica, assembly GCF_043420595.1. Lineage (NCBI taxonomy): Bacteria > Pseudomonadati > Pseudomonadota > Gammaproteobacteria > Enterobacterales > Erwiniaceae > Erwinia > Erwinia plantamica. The sequence goes on along the minus strand of NZ_JBGCUC010000014.1, from coordinate 66,144 downwards.
ACGCCCGTCGCCCATCACGCCTACTGAACGTACAGGCAGGAACACGGTGAACGCCTGGCTGACCTTGTTATACAGATCGGCCTTGTGCAGCTCTTCGATAAAGATCGCATCGGCGCGACGCAGCAGATCGCAATACTCTTTCTTTACTTCGCCCAGCACGCGCACGCCCAGACCCGGTCCAGGGAACGGATGACGGTAAAGCATGTTGTACGGCAGACCAAGCTCCAGGCCGATTTTACGCACTTCGTCTTTGAACAGCTCACGCAGCGGTTCAACCAGGCCCATCTTCATCTCTTTCGGCAGGCCGCCCACGTTGTGGTGCGACTTGATAACGTGCGCTTTGCCGGTAGCAGAAGCGGCGGATTCGATCACGTCCGGATAGATGGTGCCCTGCGCCAGCCACTTCACGTCTTCCAGCTTCAGCGCCTCTTCATCGAACACTTCCACGAAGACGCGGCCAATGATTTTTCGCTTGGCTTCCGGCTCGTCGACGCCCGCCAGCGCGTCCAGGAAACGTTTTTCGCCTTCCACGTGGACAATGTTCAGGCCAAAGTGATCGCCGAACATCTCCAGCACCTGCTCCGCTTCGTTCAGGCGCAGCAGGCCGTTGTCGACGAATACGCAGGTCAGACGATCGCCGATGGCGCGGTGCAGCAGCATCGCGGTCACGGAAGAGTCCACGCCGCCAGACAGGCCCAGGATCACCCTGTCGTTGCCCACCTGCACGCGCAGACGCTCAACCGCGTCTTCGATGATTTTTGCCGGCGTCCACAGCGCTTCACACTGGCAGATATCCAGCACAAAACGCTCCAGCATCCGCTGGCCCTGACGCGTGTGCGTCACTTCCGGGTGGAACTGCACGCCGTACAGGCGCTTCTCTTCGTTAGCCATAATGGCGAACGGGCAGCTTTCGGTGCTGGCAACGGTCACAAAATCGGACGGGATAGCGGTAACTTTGTCGCCGTGGCTCATCCAGACGTCCAGCAGCGGTTTGCCGTCCGCGCTCAGGGAATCTTCAATGCCGCGAGTCAGCGCGCTGTCCACGCCAACTTCTACCTGCGCATAGCCAAACTCGCGCTCGCTGGAGCCTTCCACCTTGCCGCCAAGCTGCAGCGCCATGGTCTGCATCCCGTAGCAAACGCCGAATACCGGCACGCCCGCGTTGAAAACGTATTCCGGCGCGCGCGGGCTGTTGTGTTCGGTGGTGCTTTCCGGGCCGCCGGAAAGAATGATGCCGTTTGGATTAAACTGGCGGATCTGCTCTTCAGTGACGTCCCACGCCCAAAGTTCACAGTAGACGCCCAGCTCGCGCACGCGGCGTGCCACCAGCTGCGTATACTGCGAGCCGAAATCAAGGATCAGGATGCGGTGTTTATGGATATTTTCCGTGGTCATTGGGCTATTCCAGAGCGATAAACAAATACAGGGATTAAGTAAAATGCCCGGTCAGCGCCGGGCATCGGGCCGGGTTATCAGGAACCCATGCGGTAGTTTGGCGACTCTTTGGTAATGGTGACGTCGTGCACGTGGCTTTCGGTGATGCCCGCGCCGCTGATGCGAACGAATTCCGCTTTGGTGCGCAGAGCTTCGATGGTGCCGCAGCCGGTCAGACCCATACAGGAGCGCAGGCCGCCCATCTGCTGATGTACGATCTCTTTCAGACGGCCTTTATAGGCCACGCGACCTTCGATACCTTCCGGCACCAGCTTGTCCGCCGCGTTATCGGTCTGGAAGTAACGGTCGGAAGAGCCTTTGGACATCGCGCCCAGCGAGCCCATGCCGCGATAGGATTTGAACGAGCGGCCCTGATACAGTTCGATTTCGCCCGGCGATTCTTCGGTGCCCGCCAGCATAGAGCCGACCATCACCGCGCTGGCGCCAGCCGCAATCGCCTTGGCGATGTCGCCGGAGAAGCGAATGCCGCCGTCGGCGATAACAGGAATACCGGTACCTTCCAGCGCGGCGACCGCGTCAGAAACTGCAGTGATCTGCGGCACGCCCACGCCGGTGACGATACGGGTGGTACAGATGGAGCCAGGGCCGATACCCACTTTCACCGCACTTACGCCAGCCTCAACCAGCGCCAGCGCGCCAGCGCCGGTCGCGACGTTGCCGCCGAGGATCTGCAGGTCAGGATATTTAGCACGGGTTTCACGGATACGCTGCAATACGCCTTCAGAGTGGCCGTGAGAAGAGTCAATCAGCAGCACGTCAACGCCAGCCGCGACCAGCGCGTCCACGCGCTCTTCGTTGCCCGCGCCCGCGCCTACCGCTGCGCCGACGCGCAGACGACCTTCCTGGTCTTTACAGGCGTTAGGCTTGCGTTCGGCTTTCTGGAAATCTTTAACGGTGATCATGCCCAGCAGATGGAAAGCATCGTCCACCACCAGCGCTTTTTCGATGCGTTTTTCGTGCATCTTTTGCAGCACGACTTCACGCGCTTCGCCTTCGCGTACGGTGACCAGACGCTCTTTTGGCGTCATGACCGCCGAAACCGGCAGGCTCATATCGGTGACGAAACGCACGTCGCGGCCGGTGATGATACCTACCAGCTCGTTGTCGCCGTTAACCACCGGATAGCCCGCAAAGCCGTTACGCTCGGTCAGCAGCTTCACTTCGCTCAGCGCCGTAGTGGGCAGCACGGTTTGCGGATCGGTCACCACGCCGCTTTCATGTTTCTTCACCTTGCGAACTTCTTCCGCCTGGCGCTCGATGGACATATTTTTATGAATAAAGCCCAGCCCGCCTTCCTGCGCCAGCGCAATAGCCAGGCCCGCTTCGGTCACGGTGTCCATAGCCGCAGAGAGCATAGGAATATTCAGGCGAATGGTTTTGGTAAGCTGGGTACTGAGGTCGGCCGTATTAGGCAACACAGTCGAATGAGCGGGAACGAGCAGCACGTCGTCAAATGTCAGGGCTTCTTTAGCGATTCTTAGCATGGCAATATCTCAACCTCAGGGTGAATGAGAACTTGTAAAATATTGCCGCGGCATTATACAGGGCGTAATCGATTGCCTCCAGCATTATTTACGAAAAACTCTTGATCCCTCCCGTCAGGCATGTAGTATCGGTTAATTAACCCTCTGATTTAAAGTTTGATCTCTATCACATGTCGCTACCGCCAACCGCCAATATTTTTACCGTCAGCCGCCTGAATACCACGGTGCGCAAGCTGCTGGAAATGGAGATGGGCCAGGTCTGGCTGAGCGCCGAGATCTCTAACTTTTCCCAGCCCTCTTCCGGCCACTGGTATTTTACGCTGAAGGACGACGGCGCACAGGTACGCTGCGCGATGTTCCGCAACAGTAACCGCCGCGTAACCTTTCGTCCGCAAAACGGCCAGCAGGTGCTGGTCAGGGCCACCATCACGCTTTATGAACCGCGCGGCGACTATCAGCTGATTGCTGAAAGTATGCAGCCTGCCGGCGACGGCCTGCTTCAGCAGCAGTTTGAACAGCTGAAGCAAAAGCTGACGAGCGAAGGCCTGTTTGAACAGAGTCATAAGCAGCCGCTGCCCGATCCTGCACGCCAGGTAGGCGTGATCACCTCTGCCACCGGCGCGGCGCTGCACGATGTGCTGCGGGTTTTACACCGCCGCGACCCTTCCCTGCCGGTGGTGATTTATCCCACGCCGGTTCAAGGGGCGGATGCGCCAGCCAGCATTGTGCGGGCGATTGAGCTGGCCAACCAGCGCGCAGAGTGTGACGTGCTGATCGTCGGACGCGGCGGCGGCTCGCTGGAGGATCTGTGGAGCTTCAACGACGAGCGCGTGGCACGGGCAATTTTCGCCAGCCGCATCGCTATCGTCAGCGCCGTAGGGCACGAAACCGACGTGACTATCGCCGACTTCGTTGCGGATCTGCGCGCGCCAACGCCTTCTGCGGCAGCGGAGCTGGTCAGCCGCAACCAGCTTGAGCTGCTGCGCCAGCTTCAGTCGCAGCAGACAAGGCTGGAAATGGCGATGGACTACTATCTTGCGCAGCAGAACCGCACCTTTACCCGCCTGCACCACCGTTTACAGCAGCAGCATCCCCAGCTACGGCTGGCGCGCCAGCAGACGACGCTGATGCGGCTCCACCGCAGGCTGGATGACGCCATGCAGCTGCGGCTGCGCCAGGCCGCTCGTCAGCAGGAACAGGCTACGCAGCGGCTTGCCGCCACGCAGCCGCAGAACCGGCTTTATCGCGCGCAGCAGCAGCTTCAGCAGTGGCGCTACCGTTTACAGCAGGCGATGCAGGCGCAGCTCAACGGCGGCAAACAGCAGTTCGCCACGCTGGCGGCCCAGCTGGAAGGCGTCAGCCCGCTGGCGACGCTGGCGCGCGGTTTCAGCGTCACTACGGCAGCCGACGGTCAGGCCATTAAAAAGGCCGCGCAGCTGAAGGCGGGCGACAGGCTGAAAACCCGGCTGAGCGACGGCTGGGTAGAGAGCGAAGTCACGGCGGTCACGCCCGTTAAAAAAGCCCGCGCTAAAAAGGCGTGAGGCTTTTGGCAGACATATCGCTTCGCCGCCTTCGGGTTTCTCACCTCAGGCGCTGCTGAAGATATCCTGATGCGTACCGGTTCTTGCGAGTTTGAGATCGTTACCTACGACTTTGTAAATCAAGATCCAGTCGCCTTCGATATGCGCATCGCGGTAGCCGCGCCAGGTGCCCTGCAAAGGATGATCTTCATATTCAGAGGGGATCTTCCTCCCCTCGGCCAACAACGTGATTAATATTTTCAGTCGGGTCATATCTTTGCCGCGTCGTTGCTGTCTTTTTATATCTCCTTTGAAGGCACTCGCCAGTACCGGTTTTAACATCAGATCCCTGTGTCCTTAAACAGAGCGTCAGCGGATTCAAAGCGTTCTCCGTGGCCATTATCCAGCTCTTCCATAGCAGCCTGGGTAGCCACATTTGGGGTTTTTACCTCAAAAGGAAGACGGCCTTCGTCCGCCACGCGGATCATTACCATGCGGATTACATCCGATGTGCTGAGGCCCATTTTGTTAAGGGCAGCGACGGCTCGTTCCTTGATATCTTGCGGGATACGAGCCTTTACCAGTGCATCTGCGTTCATATTTACTCCTTCGGTCAAGGCTAAATGGTCGGGGTAGCTCCGCCTGATATTGTGGACACAACAAGACCACATATCAAGCGTCCTTTTCGCCATTCAGCATTGCCGTAAACAAATCTACCCTCTGAAGAAACCAAAAGAAAATCGCTGTTTTAAAAATGCGGGACGCGCCGCAGGCTTGTTTATGCGGGTACGCAAAGGACATTTACGATGGACCAGGGAGCATGGTATGCATTATGGCGTCATCTCTCCCTATATTCTGCGCAAAATCATTGATAACGGCTCCGGCCTGCGGCAGAGTTGCGCGCGTCAGACTCTGGCGCACGTGCAGATGCTGATGGCGGCGCAGCTGAAGGGCGGAGATTGCTGATTTATTATCTGGATAATCGTTTTAAAAACGCGTCAACTTGCTTAATAAATTTTTCAATCACATCCTGATACTCAAGATACGTATCTACGATTTAAGGGTATGCGTCTCCCCAGTCTGGATTAAATAAGATCCGGAAAAAGAGCGGATGTTCAAAAAATCAGATGCCATCCCGCTTTTTTTTGAGGTAGGCTGATAACCAATCAAGAAAACCAATAAGCGTCGGAGTATATTCCCTTGTGTCACCTGCGGAACCTCGCGTTAATTCATTCAGCGCTACTGCGGCCGTTTCATTATCTGGATAAGTACGCCGAAAATCATCGATATTACGAATTAAATTATCAAGATAATGCGGGCCGTCTTCGAGATAAATTTTGAAAGCAGCGTCAACAATCTCTGAATAACTGTCTCCATATTCATCGCTGTCCTGGCCGAAAAAGACGACGAAGAAATTGCTGACAGGGGTGAAGTTTTTCATCACTGGCTTGCTTTTATATAGTAATGGCCGCGGATTTTTGTGTATATGACACTTCCCAATAATGGACTTACCCTCGGCGCTTTCCCTTTTAGAACTGCGGTGGATATGCCATGTAATTATCGCTGTGATGCGTCAGGGCGCTCCATTTATATTCTAAAACCCATTTCCGTATCTACAAAGTTACCATCCCCCTTTTCTGGATATTGGTTGCGGAATGTATTTTTCTTTTTTGGGGAGCCTGTGCATAAGAAATGTAGTACCGCAAGCGGGACAAAGGCTCTGCTTACAATAATTAGATGCAGAATCTGCTATTACTTTTCCGGTCGGCTGAAGTATCGATATTTCTCTTTTCTGGTAGCAGTTTGCACAAAGGTAATGCGTTTTCATATCAGGGTCAGGTACTGCCTTAAGCCGATATACCGTAGAACCGGACTCCATCGTGTGAATTTCGTATTGAGAAGATTGCAGAGCAAACATCTTGATCTGAGCATTTTCCTCAGTGAGTTGCATGGTGACCTGTTTCTCCGCGTGGTACAGGCTCGCGAGTTCTGCATTAAGCATTTGTAATTCTGTGATTTTCTCATGTAATTCTCCAGTCGCCTTATCAATAACCGACTGTTCCCTGGCGTCCTTCAATACTTTGACAAGAGCATAGGCTTCTTTAGCTGCTGTGATGGCTGCCGTGGTTTCTGCAAACATAGTAAATATCCTTACTTACTGTTGGGGTAAAGAAAGGATACATTCTCTCTTGCTATTATGGAATAGCAGAAAACGACCTACTGCGTTAATGCGAAACATGCTCCAGTGTTGTTAAGCGCGTACGCAAAGCAGCCACTATACTTTTTGGACATTTACGATGGACCAAGGAGCATGGTATGCATTACGGCGTCATCCCTCCCTATATGCTGAGCAAAATCATTGATAACGGCTCCGGCCTGCAGCAGAGCTGCGCGCGCCAGACTCTGGCGCACGTGCAGACGCTGATGGCGGAAACCTGGGTCAAACCGGACGGGGCAAAAACTGCCGCGCCGGGTCAGGTCCAGCGGGAAATCTATGATTCAGAGCAGACCCAAAATCTTCCCGGCACGCTGGTGCGCAGCGAAGGCCAGTCAGGCAATAACGACGTTGCCGCCAATGAGGCTTACGACTATCTTGGCGTCACCTACGACTTTTTCTGGCAGGCCTATAAGCGTAATTCCCTGGATAATCAGGGGCTGACGCTGAAAGGCACCGTGCACTATGGCAAAGACTATCAGAACGCCTTCTGGAACGGTCAGCAAATGGTGTTCGGCGACGGCGACGGCGAAATTTTCAATCGTTTTACCATCGCGCTGGATGTGGTCGGCCACGAGCTGGCGCACGGCGTAACGGAAACCGAAGCCGGCCTGATCTATTTTGAGCAGGCGGGCGCGCTGAATGAATCGCTGTCGGACGTGTTTGGCTCGCTGGTTAAGCAGTTCAGCCGCAAGCAGACGGCCGATCAGGCGGACTGGCTAATCGGCGAAGGGCTGCTGGCCAAAGGCATTAACGGCAAAGGACTACGCTCTATGTCGGCGCCGGGAACGGCCTACGACGATCCGCTGCTGGGCAAAGATCCTCAGCCTGCGGATATGAAAGGCTATATCCAGACGCGCGAAGACAACGGTGGCGTGCATCTGAACTCCGGCATTCCCAATCGCGCTTTCTATCTGGCCGCGAAGACGCTCGGCGGCTACGCCTGGGAGCTGGCCGGCTACGCCTGGTACGATACGGTATGCGATAAAACGCTGCCACAGAATGCCGACTTTAAAACTTTCGCGCAGTATACTGTTAATCACGGTCAGAAACGTTTTAATAAATCGGTAGGTCAGGCCATTGAAAATGCCTGGAAGGAGGTTGGCGTGTTATGAATTCACTTCCGGAACTGAGCGACGACGCGGTCATCGACGTGGCGCGCGAAGGCGGTTTTGCTTTTATCCCTAAACTGTCCAGCCCAAGACGCATCGCGCTGGCCCAACTGGATCCTCCGCAGCGGGAACATGTGTGCAGCGTATTGCGCCATGCACTGCGGCTGGGAGAACCGCCGGGAGAGCAAAGCCGCGCCGGAAGAGGCGATCAGCGCTATTACCGTATCGAAATCAGCTATGCCACGCGGCAGCAGGTCGGCAATCTGGTGATCCTAATCCCTGAGGATCTGGCGCCGCCCGAGCTGGTGCAGCTCTGGCACGATGGCCAGTAGCCAGAAAAAAGCCCCGCCGTTGCTGGCGGGGCTTTTTATTATCGCGCTTATTTATCCAGCGCGTAAGCAATTACGTAGTCGCCGCGATCCGGAGACTGACGCGCGCCGCCGGCTGAAATCAGGATGTACTGCTTGCCTGTTTTCGGCGACTTGTAGCTAATGGGGCCGCCCTGACTGCCAACCGGCAGACGTGCTTTCCACACCTCTTTACCGGTAGCCGTGTCAAACGCGCGCAGATAGTAATCCTGCGTGCCCGCGATAAACACCAGGCCGCCCTGCGTAGCCAGCGTGCCGCCCAGCGTCGGCATCCCTACCGGCATCTGCGCGTGCATTTTGATGCCGAACGGGCCGGTATCCTGCACCGTACCAACCGGAACCTGCCATACCAGCTTCTGCGTTTTCAGATCGATAGCAGAGAGCGTACCGAACGGCGGTTTCTGGCAAGGAATGCCCAGCGGCGACATAAAGCGGTTTTTGTTTACCGCATAAGGCGTGCCTTTCAGCGGCACCGCACCCATGCCGGTGTTGATCGCTTCCCCGCCGTTGCTGCCGCGAGCGGTAGCGCCGGTATTGGCCGGGATCATCTGCACCCACAGGCCAAGACGCATGTCGTTGACGAAGATGTAGTGATTGTTCGGATCGGTAGACAGGCTGCCCCAGTTCATGCCGCCCAGCGAGCCAGGGAAGCTCAGGGCTTTGTCGGTGCCCGGCACGGTGTACAGGCCATCGTAGCGCATGGATTTAAAGGCCACGCGGCAGGCAAGCTGATCGAACGGCGTAGCGCCCCACATATCAGACTCTTTCAGCGTTTCCGCGCCAATCTGCGGCATGCCGACAGACTTAGGCTGAGTTGGCGTATACTGCTCGTTCGGGATATTGCCTTTTTTAACCGGTACTTCTTTCACTTCGGTCAGCGGCTTGCCGGTCAGACGATCCAGCACGTAGATCTGGCCCGCTTTGGTGCCAATCACTACGGCCGGTTTGCTGGTGCCATCCTTCATCGGGAAGTCGATCAGGCTTGGCTGCATCGGCAGGTCAAAGTCCCACAGATCGTTGTGCACGGTCTGGTAAACCCACTTCTCTTTGCCGGTAGTCGCATCGACCGCCAGAATGGAAGCGCCATATTTATGGTTCAGCGCGGTACGCGTTGCGCCATACAGATCGACCGACGAACTGCCCATTGGCATAAACACGGTATTCATCGCGGGATCGTAGGACATCGGCGCCCAGGAATTAGGCGTGCTGCGGGCATAGTTCTGGCCCGGCTGCAGTTTTGCATTCGGATCGTCATTGCCCGTATCAAAGGCCCAGCGCATCTGGCCGGTAATCACGTCAAAGCCACGGATCACGCCGCCAGGCATATCGGTCTGGACGTTATCCGCAACGCGGCCGCCGACCACAACGGTGGTGCCCGCAAGCGTTGGCGCAGAGGTCAGCTGATATTTTGGATCCTGCGCTTCGCCCAGGCCCGCTTTCAGGTCAACCACACCGTGGTCGCCAAAGTTCTGGCACAGTTCGCCATTGTCGGCGTTGATAGCCATCAGGCGCGCATCGATGGTATTCATCAGCAGACGACGCTGGCAGCTGTCGCCCGCAGGCAGCACGGCCTGCGGCACCGGCGTAGAGCCAGGCACTGAAGGCTGTTTCAGTGGCTGAGTGGCGTCAAAGTAAGCCAGGCCGCGACAGCGGTTCCAGACCTCTGCCTGCGCATTCACCACGTGTTCCCACATCTTTTTCCCCGTGTCGGCGTTGACCGCGATCACGTTGTTGTGCGGCGTGCAAAGGTAGAGCACATCGCCAATCTGCAAAGGCGTTTGCTGATCTTCCGCGCCGTTGCCGGTTGGGCTGTCAGGAATATCGCCGGTACGGAAAGTCCAGGCTATCTTCAGGTCTTTCACGTTGTCGCGCGTGATCTGGTCCAGCGCCACAAAGCGGCTGCCGCCCGGCGTATTGCCGTAGTTGTCCCAGTTTTTCTGTTCGGTCGCTTTATTTACCGGCACCAGCGGCAGTTCGCTGCCGTCGGCAACCGGCGCGTGCGGCTGGAACATCTGTACAAAGGTCGCCACCAGGCCTACAACCAGCACGGCAGCAGAAATATAAGCAGGCTTAGCCGCAGCAGATTTCCCTTCGTGCCTGCGCAGCGCGGGCAGCGTAATCACGGCCAGCAGCATCAGCCCGGCGATGGTCATCAGGCGCGAAACCAGCGGCCAGAAATCCAGACCGACCTCCAGCAGCGCCCAGATTACCGTGCCGATAAAGACCAGCGCGTAAACCGCAACGGCGGAAGATTTGCGGCGGAAAAACTGGATAGCGGCAATCACGGTCAAAATACCGGCGATCATGAAATACCAGCTGCCGCCCAGCGACAGCAGTTTTCCGCCACCAACCACGAAGAACAGGCCGGTTGCCAGCAAGATCAGGCCCAGCAGAACGCACCACAGGCCCAGCCATTTCGACGACCGGGCATTTGTTTGAGACATGGAAAAACACTCCTGGAAAACAGCGTTTAGCGTAATCTCAGGCTGCTTCTGCACCCATTTTAAACGGGCGCGGCGTAAAGCAACTCAACATTATGCTATAGACGCTTAACAAGGCGATACGGGTTGACCCCGTCCTGCGTTGGCGGCCTGCCGACCGCTAACGGCAAAATTGTACCACGCGGTTCATAAATAACTACACACAAAATTAACAAACTTCACACTCGTGCGTATTAAGCACATTTATTGGTACTTTATTTTAACTTTTACTAAACAATTTCGCGGGATAATAGTTCACGCCAGCTTAATAAGCAGCACGCGGCGGTACGAAAAAAGAAAGGGTTAAAGCGGATTCAGGGCGGGGAAATAAAAGCAGAATTGATGAAAATGGCCTCGCCACTTAGCAGCAACCTGCATTCAGAGCGAAGCATTATTTTAATACGCTTACAGCGATTCAATCAGCGGCCTGAAGACAACCCGCTTTCTGGATATTAAGCCGTCGCCGTTAGGGCAAAAATAGTCGGTAGCGCCACAGGCCTTGAGGAGCTGTAGCGGCCGATCGCAATCAGGGCAGATAGCTTTGGCGGCAAAATCACGCTGGCAGCTGGCGCAGTACAGCCGTTCATCCTGGATGACAAGGGGATGCTGGCAAATCGGGCAATGTTCACTCATCGTTTTCTCCTGTTTTATTTGATAAGTATAAAACAAAGTTGCACCGCCGCATTTAAGAAGCAGCCTTTGTCGGGCAATAAGAAAAGAGGTAACCGGCTGGCGGCCCGCAAAGAGAAAAGCCGCTCGCCGACATCAATTCCGACCCCAAAAAAGCGAGCCCGACAGAATGCCGGGCCCGGAAAACACCGTTGTCAGGGCGATAAGGCATCGCCCGCAAATCAGCGTTTGTTCTTTTTCAGATGGCTCAGCAGGCGTTTGCGCTTACGCTGCTGGTTAGGCGTCAGCAGGTTGCGTTTACCGGCAAAAGGGTTATCCCCTTCTTTAAACTGGATGCGAATAGGCGTACCCATCACTTCCAGCGAGCGGCGGAAGTAGTTCATCAGATAGCGCTTGTAGGAATCCGGCAGATCTTTCACCTGGTTGCCGTGGATCACCACTATCGGCGGGTTGTAGCCGCCGGCATGCGCATACTTCAGCTTCACGCGGCGACCGCGCACCAGCGGCGGCTGATGATCGTCGGCTGCCATATTCATAATGCGGGTCAGCATTGAGGTATTCACGCGACGGGTTGAGCAGTCGTAAGCTTCGGTAACCGATTCGAACAGGTTGCCTACGCCGCTGCCGTGCAGCGCGGAGATAAAGTGCACGCGGGCAAAATCGATAAAGCCAAGACGGAAGTCGAGGGTTTCTTTAACTTCTTCGCGCACTTCCTGCGACAGGCCGTCCCATTTGTTCACCACAATCACCAGCGAGCGACCGCTGTTGAGGATAAAGCCGAGCAGCGACAGATCCTGATCGGAAATCCCTTCGTGGGCGTCGATCACCAGCATCACCACGTTAGCGTCTTCGATCGCCTGTAGCGTTTTGATCACCGAGAACTTCTCGACCGTTTCGGTAATTTTGCCGCGCTTGCGCACGCCTGCCGTGTCGATCAGGATATATTCGCGGCCGTCGCGTTCCATAGGGATATAGATGCTGTCGCGCGTGGTGCCCGGCATATCGTAAACCACAACGCGATCCTCACCGAGGATACGGTTAGTCAGCGTGGATTTACCCACGTTAGGCCGACCGACGATAGCCAGCTTGATCGGCAGATCCAGCGGGTTGAAGTCGTCTTCCTCTTCTTCCTGCTCTGCGCCGCTCTCTTTCGCCGCCAGCTCCGCCCAGTAGGCTTCGTTCTCTTCTTCTTCCGTCAGCTCCGCCTGCGGCGCAACCTCATCCATCCACGGCAGCAGCACCATTTCCAGCAGGCCGGTAACGCCACGACCGTGCGAAGCGGCGATAGCATGGATTTCACCCAGCCCCAGCGAATAGAAATCGACCACGGCGGAATCCGGATCCATGCCGTCGGTTTTGTTGGCTACCAGAAAAGTGGGTTTCTGGCGTGAGCGCAAATGTTGGGCAATGGCCTGATCGGCAGGCATCAGGCCTGCACGCGCATCAACCATAAACAGCACCACGTCGGCCTCTTCGATCGCCAGCAGCGACTGTTCGGCCATACGGGTTTCCACGCCCTCTTCATTGCCATCGATACCGCCGGTATCAATGCAGATAAACTCACGCCCTTCGACCTCGGCGCGACCATACTTACGGTCACGGGTTAGCCCAGGAAAATCCGCTACCAGCGCATCTCGCGTGCGCGTAAGACGGTTAAAAAGTGTAGATTTTCCCACATTGGGACGCCCGACCAGCGCGACCACAGGTACCATATTGAAGCCTCATTACTAAAATTAAACGCCTGACCGCTTGCAACTTGATTACTGGCGCACACGCAGGCTGAAGGCGTAGAGGATACCACGCCTGTAAAAAAACGAAACGGCCCCTGAACAATCAGGAGCCGTTTCGACGTGCAGGCAGCGTATTAGCGCGTGAAAGCGTAGACTTCGCCGCCTTTCGCCTGGATCAGCAGCTTGTCGCTGGCGACCACCGGCGAGGTCTGGAAGCCAGAGCCGTCCACTTTCTGCTGCGCAACAAAACGGCCGTCGGTGGTATTCACCCAGTGCAGGTAGCCTTCGCTATCGCCTACGACCAGATAGCCATTATAAAGCACCGGCGCGGTCAGGTTGCGGTGCAGCAGATCGCTCTGACGCCACAGGGTTACGCCGCCATCGGTGCTCAAGGCCACTACGCGATCGTCCTGGTCAACCAGGTAGATGCGTCCCGCGTCCACGATCATATCGTTTACGGAGCCGATTTCGCGTTTCCACATCACCTGTCCTGAGCGCAGATCCAGCGCCGCCAGGCTGCCGTTATAGGCCAGCGCGTAAACCACGCCGTCAACGACGACCGGCGTGGTATCCACATCGGCAAGACGATCGATTTCCGTCGCGCCGCCCGGCTGGGAGATACGCTGCTGCCAGATAATCTGGCCTTGGTTCATCATCACCGCGCTGACGCGACCGTTGTCGCCGCCGACGATAGCCGCACCGAAGGCGGTAGCAGGCGCGGACTCACCGCGCAGCGACAGCGCCGGCACGTCAAGGTTAACCGTCCACTTTACGACGCCGCTGCTCTGATCCAGGCCCTGCAGCATGCCGTTGCTGGTATGCACCAGCACCAGACCGTCGCTGGCAACCGGGCGCGACAGCACTTCGCCAGCCGCTTTGGTCTGCCAGGCGATGGAACCATCGCTGCTGTTCAGCGCATAAACCTGGCCGCGCTCGCTGCCGACATAGACGTGACCGCCGTCGTAAGAGAGGCCGCCGGAAAGCAGCGCGGGCAGGTTCTTAGAGAAGAAGCCCGTTTTGGTCGACAGATCGACCTTCCACAGTTCTTTGCCGTCGCCCGCGTTCAGCGCTTTTACCACGCCGAAACGATCGGCGGCGTAAACGGTGTTCTCAGACCAGGCCGGATGCAGGTTGGAGTAGTAATCGCCCACGCCATCGCCTACCGACGTGCTCCAGACCTCTTCCGGGGTAAACTGATTTTCCACTTTCGGCAGCGGCGACATTTTGACCACGTCTTCTTCACCGCTGAACCATGAACATCCGCTGAGCAGCGTGACTGAAATCAGTGCCGGCAGCAGTATCTTACGCAATTCCATGAAATCCCTCTTAAGCCCGTTGCGGCAATTATTAACCTGGCAAATTATTCATTTTCATCTGCAGCATCTCTTTCAGCGCCGGCGAGGCGTTGGAAGCAATGCCTTTACTCCAGGCTTCGCGAGCGCCCTTGCTGTCGCCCTTGCTGAGCAGCGCTTCGCCGCGTACGTCAGCAATGATAGCCGTCCAGCCGTCGCCCTTGATCGCATCCAGGGTCTTCAGTACCGCATCCGGCTGCTTCTGCTGCAGCTGAATACGCGCCAGGCGCAGGTTCAACACCGCCTGCAGATTGGCGTCTTTGGTCGCCTTCAGGCCGCTTTGCAGCTGCGCGGCGGCTTTATCCAGCTCGTTGTTGTCAACATAGCGTTTTGCCACATCCAGCGAAGCCAGCGCGCCATAGGTGTTGCTGTTGCTGTCGGCGAATTTCGCCGCCGCCGTCAGCGTTTCCGGCTTGCTGGCGTCCAGCGCGCCCGAAACCTGCTGGTAGGTCGCCGAGACTTCGCGGCTGCTGGTGTCCTGATGGCTGCTCCAGTAGCGCCAGCCCGCCAGCGCGCCGATGCCGATAATCACGCCGATAGCCAGCGCCTTGCCGTTCTGCGCGAAAAAGCCTTTTAGCGCGTCGACCTGCTCGTTTTCGTTGCTATACACTTCCACGCAAACTCTCCTTAAATCGCGGCCGTCTGCTTCAGCATTGCTGCCAGCGTCGCTGCCGCCTCATGCTGCTCCAGCTTCTGCTGCTCGCCGTTGCGCAAATCTTTGATGACAACCTGATTGTTGGCCACTTCTTCCTCGCCCAGCACCAGCGCGACGCGTGCGCCCCACTTGTCCGCGCGGGCAAACTGCTTCTTGAAGTTGCCGCCGCCAAAATTGGTCATCAGCTTCAGAGACGGATCCGCATCGCGCAGTTTTTCCGCCAGCTGCATCGCCGCAGACTGTACGCCAGCCCCTGAAGCGATAACATAGACATCGACAATGCGCGTCGGTTCAAATTCCGGATTCACCGCCTGCACCAGCAGCACCAGACGCTCCAGCCCCATCGCAAAACCGACGGCCGGCGTAGCGCGACCGCCCAGCTGTTCGACCAGCCCATCGTAGCGGCCGCCAGCGCACACCGTGCCCTGCGCGCCCAGGCTGCTGGTCACCCATTCAAAGACGGTACGGTTATAGTAGTCCAGGCCGCGCACCAGGCGCTGGTTCACCGTGTAGGCGATACCGGCGGCATCCAGCAGCTGGCAAAGACCGTCAAAGTGTTCGCGGGAGTCAGCGTCCAGATAGTCGCCCAGCACCGGCGCGTCGTTCAGCAGCTGCTGGACGTCCGGGTTTTTGCTGTCCAGCACGCGCAGCGGATTGCTGTACATGCGGCGTTTACAATCCTCGTCCAGCACTTCTTTATGCTGTTCCAGGAAAGCCACCAGCGCATCGCGGTAGCTGGCGCGCGCCTCCAGCGAACCGATAGAGTTCAGCTCCAGACGGACGTGATCGGCAATGCCCAGCGACTTCCACCAGCGCGCGGTCATCATAATCAGCTCGGCGTCGATATCCGGCCCCTGAAGACCAAACACTTCCGCACCGATTTGATGGAACTGACGATAGCGGCCCTTCTGCGGACGCTCGTAGCGGAACATCGGCCCGATATACCACAGGCGCTGTTCCTGATTGTAGAGCAGACCGTGCTCGATGCCGGCGCGCACGCAGCTTGCCGTGCCTTCAGGACGCAGCGTCAGGCTTTCGCCGTTGCGATCGTCGAAGGTGTACATCTCTTTTTCAACCACGTCGGTGACTTCACCGATAGCGCGTTTGAATAACGGGGTCTGCTCTACAATCGGCGTGCGGATTTCGCTGTAGCCATAGCTGGCCAGCACCTGCTTAAGGGTTTGTTCAATACGCTGCCACACCGCGGTATCCACAGGCAGATAGTCGTTCATGCCGCGGATTGCCTGAATATTCTTCGCCACTGTTTTCTCTTCTTTCCTTTCGGGGGCGGACGCGCAAGCTGCGGCCCGCCCCGCCATTATTTATTTTTCAACCTGCTGCACATCGATACGACGGGATTCGTCCATCATCGCGGCTTTGGCACGAATACGCGCTTCCAGCTGGTCAATCATATCGTGGTTATCCAGACGCTCGCGCAGGCGCACGCCGTCCTCGTAAAACCCGCTTTTCTTGTTGCTGCCGGTGACGCCCAGCGTGGAAACCAGCGCCTCGCCCGGCCCGTTGACCACGCAGCCGATAATAGAAACGTCCATGGGCGTAATGATATCTTCCAGACGCTGCTCCAGTGCGTTAACGGTGCCGATCACATCAAACTCCTGACGGGAGCAGGTTGGACAGGCGATAAAGTTAATGCCTCTGGAGCGAATGCGCAGCGATTTCAGAATATCAAAACCGACTTTCACCTCTTCGATTGGATCGGCCGCCAGCGAAATACGCAGCGTATCGCCAATGCCTTCCGACAGCAGCAGGCCCAGGCCAATCGCGGATTTCACCGCGCCGGCGCGCGCGCCGCCTGCCTCGGTAATGCCCAGGTGCAGCGGCTGCTCGATCTGCTTAGCCAGCAGGCGATACGACTCCACCGCCAGGAACACGTCCGACGCTTTTACGCTGACCTTGAACTGATCGAAGTTAAGACGATCGAGGTGATCGACATGGCGCATAGCGGATTCCAGCAGCGCCTGCGGCGTCGGCTCGCCATACTTTTCCTGCAGATCCTTTTCCAGCGATCCGGCGTTAACGCCGATACGGATTGGGATATTATTGTAACGCGCGCAGTCAACGACCTGCCGAATACGCTCTTCGTTGCCGATATTGCCGGGGTTGATGCGCAGGCAGTCAACGCCGTATTCAGCCACTTTCAGCGCGATACGGTAGTCAAAATGGATATCGGCAACCAGCGGGACGTTAACCTGCTGCTTGATAAGGCGGAACGCTTCGGCGGCATCCATGGTGGGAACAGAGACGCGAACGATATCAACGCCGACGCGCTCAAGCGCTTTGATTTGGTTAACCGTTGCGGCCACATCGGTGGTTCGCGTATTGGTCATGGACTGGACGGCGATAGGCGCGCCGTCGCCCACTGGCACCTGGCCGACGTAAATGCGCTTTGATTTGCGACGGATAATGGGTGCTTCGTTATGCATATTCTTTCTCCGAAATTACTCGCGACCAGAAGATGCGTTATTGCGCACCGACTGTCAGGCGGGCAACCTGGTTGCTACGGATAAAACGACTCAGATCGACCGGCTGGCCCTGATACTGGATCTGAACGGCGCCCGGCGCGCCAATCTTAAGACGATATGGCGCCGTGCCGGAAAGGCTGAGTTTACCACCACTACGCTGGATCCCGCTGAACAGTTTCTTGCCTGTCGCATCGGAAACTTCCAGCCAGCACTCTTTGCTGAAGTTCATAACCAGCGCATTGGCCTCGGCGGCTGGCGCGCTAACGCCTGCAGAAGCCGTCGGCATCTGGCCGTTGTCGGCCGGCACCTGCGAAGGCGAAACCGCAACCGGCGCGGCTGAGCCAGTAGCAGCGGCTGAAGTATTGGCTGCAGAGGCGGCTGAACCGGTCGCGGCGGCTAAAGTATTGGCCGCAGAAGAAGTGGCAGCAGCGTCAGGCGCGGCCGCGGTATCCGCAGGCGCGCTCTGGGCCGGCGCCGTCGGCGCCTCTTCAGCTGGCGACATGCCGTCCGCGCCGCTGTTGTTCAGCGGAATGGACTGGCTGTTATCGCCGCCTGCGCCGACATTCTGATCGGCCATTGAAACCAGATCGTCCTGCGCCGCCTTGTGGTTCTGCCACCACCATGCGCCGGTCAGGCCTACCACCACAAACAGCACCAGCCAGGTAAAAATCATCAGCCAGCCGTCGCGTTTTTTGCGGCGTTTGCCCAGGGAAAAACTCTGCATCGGCTCGACTTTAGCAGCCCGTACGGGTGCCTGTTTCGCCATCATCGGCAGCAGCTCTTCTTCCGGCACGTGCACCAGCCGGGCGTAAGAACGGATATAGCCACGCAGGAAGGTAGACGCCAGATCCGCAGGCGCCTTGTCCTCTTCAATATCGCGGACGGTGGAAAGTTTCAGGCAAAGGCGCTCCGCAACGTTCTGCTGAGACAGGCCCATTTGCTCACGGGCTACGCGCAGGCGCTCGCCTGTTGAATTTACTGCTGATTTATCTTGAGTGGCTTCAGTATTCATTAGCTAAAAAATGCAGGTACTGTATCGATTGTGGAAAATTTCGCGCCAGCTGTTCCCCGGCAAGCCGGATGCTCTCCGGATGCCCTGCCCGCGCGGCGAAGCGAATCTCTAACCACAAGCTCTGCGCCGAAGCGGCAAAGTTGTGTTGATAAACATCTAACAGGAGCCGCGATGAATCGCGCTCGTTCTTTCCAAATCGCCTTTCGGCTTCCGCCAGCAGCGCAGCGCCCTTTTCCGCATCGTTTTGCGTCGCTTCCAGCAACGCGGCTTTGGCCTTCTGCGCTTCACCCGCGCGCAGATAGCAATAGCCGGCATTCTCCAGGGCGTCGGCGCGACCCGGTATTCGGATCGCCTTACTGAACTGCTGCTGGGCCGCATCATACTGCCCTAAAAGACAGAGAAACGCACCGTAATTATTGATTACGTCACGGTTTTGTCCTGCCAGCGCCACGGCTTTTCGGTAATGCTCCTGCGCCGCGGCGTTGTCGCCCACGCGCTGAAAATAGCGCGCCATGGCAAGCCTGCAGCGATAGTCGTCAGGCGCCAGCTGCAGCGCCTGTCGTAAATTGCGTTCCGCCGGGGCCAGCTGATCCTGCGCCAGCCAGGCCAGGCCTAATTGTAGTCGCGTCCCGGCCAGCTCGCTGCGCGGTGTCGTCAGGCTACAGCCCGCAAGCAGCAGCGCGACCAGCCAAAATGATAATCCCTTATTCATCATCGCCTCCTTAGCGGAAGCGATGTTACGCCCTTTTACTCAGCGGACAAGCCGCGAGCCTGGCTTTCAGAGCGCTTTCACAGAAATCGCTTCGCCGGCCATTTTTTTACGCATCGTGCGGCGCGTGCGGTCGATGACTTCACCAGCAAGCTGGCCGCAGGCGGCATCAATATCATCGCCGCGGGTCTTACGCACAATAGTGGTAAAACCATAATCCATCAACACTTTAGAGAAGCGATCGATGCGACTGTTCGAACTCCGGCCATACGGCGCGCCCGGGAAGGGGTTCCACGGAATAAGGTTAATCTTGCACGGCGTCTCTTTCAGCAGCGCGGCCAGCTCATGCGCGTTATCGGTGCTGTCGTTGACGTGATCCAGCATGACATACTCGATGGTCACGCGGCCCTGATTGGCGTTGGACTTGGAGATGTAGCGCGCGACGGAAGCCAGGAAGGTTTCGATATTATATTTTTTGTTGATCGGCACGATTTCGTCGCGGATAGCGTCGTTTGGCGCATGTAGCGAAATCGCCAGCGCTACGTCGATCATATCGCCCAGCTTGTCCAGCGCGGGAACGACCCCGGAGGTGGACAGCGTCACGCGGCGTTTTGACAGCCCGAAGCCGAAATCGTCCAGCATGATTTCCATCGCCGGGACAACGTTATTCAGGTTGAGCAGCGGCTCGCCCATGCCCATCATCACCACGTTGGTGATAGGACGCTGGCCGGTCACTTTCGACGCGCCGATAATTTTAGCCGCGCGCCAGACCTGGCCGATGATTTCGGATACGCGCAGGTTGCGGTTGAAGCCCTGCTGCGCGGTCGAGCAGAATTTACACTCCAGCGCGCAGCCGACCTGCGAGGAGACGCACAGCGTAGCGCGATCTTTCTCCGGAATATAAACGGTTTCCACCTGCTGGCCACCGACCGTGATCGCCCATTTGATGGTGCCGTCCGCCGAGCGCTGCTCTTCCGCCACTTCCGGCGCGCGGATTTCGGCCAGCTCTTTCAGCTTGCCGCGGAAAACCTTGTTGATGTCGGTCATCTCATCGAAATCATCACAGCAGTAGTGATAAATCCACTTCATTACCTGATCGGCACGGAACGGCTTTTCGCCCAGGCCAACAAAAAATTCGCGCATTTGCTGACGGTTCAGATCGAGCAGGTTGATTTTTTCTTTTTTTGGCGTGGTGATAGCAGATGACGGGGTGACAATTTGTTCAGACATAATATTCTCTGGCCTCGTTGTTACACGTTATGGCGCTGGGGAGGTTAATAAGAAGTATAAATGAAACGCCCCCGCTGAGCAGGGGCGCATTATTGTACAGGCAGAGCGTCTGCGGATTAAAGGGCGTTATGAAAATAAATTGTAAACGCGCCGCATTCCCCTGCCATCAATAATCAATAATTAACGAGTGCGTGGGCACACTTCGCCTTCGCCAAAGAAGAAGGCGATTTCGCGAGCGGCAGACTCGGCAGAGTCAGAACCGTGGGTCGCGTTCTCGGTGAAGCTGTCCGCGTAGTCGGCACGCAGCGTACCAGCCAGCGCGTTGTCCGGGTTAGTTGCGCCCATCAGATCGCGGTGACGCTGTACGGCGTTTTCGCCTTCCAGCACGGAAACCACTACCGGGCCAGAGGTCATGAATTCAACCAGGCCGTCGAAGAAAGGACGACCCTGGTGTTCTGCGTAGAAGCCTTCAGCCTGCTCTTTGGTCAGGTGCAGCATTTTGGTGCCAACGATTTTGAAGCCAGCGCTTTCAAAACGGTTAAAAATGGCACCAATTACGTTTTTTGCCACCGCGTTTGGTTTTACGATAGAAAAAGTACGTTCGATAGTCATAGTGACCCCTGTTTGATGTCGAGTTTGGCCGGTGAAAAGGCTCCCCGGCCGGGAAAATGGCGCCGATTATAGGGGGCATAAGCCCGCATTCCTATCGGATATTCAACAAATCGTTAAAAAAGTCGCTTAAGCGCCTACAGACTGGCAACCTTAGTGCGCAATCGCGCAAAAATGCTTCAGCTCGCCGCCCGGCGTGGAGAAAACCCGAGAAGATCTTGAGATGCCCGTCAGGATAACCGACACTCAGGGCAACTATTCCTGTTGCGAGGCCGCTATGACTTGCTCTTTGTTTGTGACCGCCGACTGGCTGGCGGAACACTATGCCGATGATGATATTCAGGTACTGGACGCGCGTATGCTGCCGCCGGGCCAGGAGAAGGTTCGCGATATTCAGGCGGAGTACCGTGCGGGCCATCTGCCGGACGCGCCTTTTTTCAATATCGAAGCGCTTTCCGACCCTGCCAGCCCTTATCCGCATATGCTGCCGCGAGCGGAGGCTTTTGCCGTGGCGATGCGCGAGCTGGGCGTCAGCAGCGAAAAACATTTAGTGGTTTACGATGAGGGTAATCTCTTCTCTGCGCCGCGCGCCTGGTGGATGCTGCGTCAGTTCGGCGTAGCCTCGGTTTCCATTCTGGCCGGCGGACTGAGCGGCTGGCGCGAAGCCGGTTACGAGGTGGCTACCGGCGACGTCGCGCTGCCGGAAGCGGAGTTCGAGGCCAGTTTCGATCCGGCCGTGGTGAAGCGGATCACCGACGTGATGGTCATCAGCCATGAAGGCGGCGCGCAGATTGTCGACGCCAGAGCCGCCAACAGGTTTTACGGTGAAGTGGACGAGCCGCGTCCGGGCCTGCATCGCGGTCATATTCCCGGCAGCCTGAACGTGCCGTGGAACGAACTGGTGGAAAACGGTCAGCTGAAGTCGCCGGAGGCGCTGACGGCCATTTTCCAGCGTCAGGGCGTGAAGCTCGACGAGCCGGTGGTGGCCAGCTGCGGCTCCGGCGTGACGGCGGTCGTGCTGATCCTGGCGCTGACGTCGCTGGGCGTGGAAAACGTCACGCTTTATGACGGCTCCTGGGGCGAATGGGGTAGCCGCGACGATTTGCCGATCGCTACCCGATAAACAGCCGCCCCGGCGGCCGGAAGGAAAGCCTTATTAAGACGGGCGATGGCGATCGATATTCAGCGCGGCTATTTACACTGGCCGCGCTGTTTTAACGCCATCAGCAAAGCAGAAGTCGCCCGGCGCTTTACAGGATCCTGTCCTGCTTAAGCGAGCGCAGGAAGCTGCCCCACCGCCGTTCATAAAAGGGCGTGATATGCGCGGTAAAGAAGTGGCTGATATTGTCATTATCCACTACTTCGCAAATATCTACCGGCTCATCCTCTAACAGCGTATCGGTCGCCACGCTGCCCGCCGCCTGAATGATATTTTCGATATCACCGTCGGCTTCAATGCCAATTAGCAAATTAGGCTTCGCGTCCGCCGCTTCTTTAATATGCGCCACCCATGCGCGCCGCACCTGCTTATGTTTAGCAAACAGCTCCGTTAGCGAGGCGATGGTTTGCGCAGGCGGTTCGGCAATTTCCGACAGCAGCAGCGAAGCGCCGCCTTCCAGCACCGTTTGCTGGCTCAGGGCGTTGCCCTCTTTCCCCAACAGGCTGCTGATTTCCCCCGGCGAAAACTCCTTGCCGACGGGCAGTTTGGGATTCAGAAACAGCGTTTCGCCCTGAGTCATGGCAAACAGCGTGCGTACCGGCATCACCAGAAAAGGCTGTTCTTCGGTGACGGCCTGCTGTAGCGCCTGCTCTGAGGTGAAAAAGGGAATAATGCTGGTGCCGTCCTCTTTTTCCCAGTGCTGCAGCTCCGCATCGGCCTGCTCCACGCTTTCGCCAGGCACCCAGACGCTGGCTTCCATCAGTAACGTAAAGAACTCCGGGCGGTGCGCAGGCTCGGTCGCCGCCAGTTTCAACACCTCTTCCAGGCGCTGGTTGATTTCGTTCATTGCTTGCTTCCAGTCAAAGCGCCGGGCGCAGCGCCCGGCTACACGTTCTATTTCAGCAGCAGATTCGCCACGGTACGTACGCCCAGTCCGGTCGCGCCGGCAGACCACTGATCCACCGCGCCTTTACGGTAGGTCGCTGAGCAGTCGATATGCAGCCAGCCCTGCTGATAGTGCTTCACAAAGTGCGACAGAAACGCGGCGGCCGTGCTGGCGCCTGCCGTATGCGAAGGCGCGGCAATATTGTTTAAATCGGCAAAGTTAGAAGGCAGATAGCCGCGATGGAACTCGGCCAGCGGCAGTCGCCAGAAAGGTTCGTTCTCGCTGGCGGCGCTCTCCAGCAGCGACTGCGCCAGCGCGTCATCAAAGCTGAACAGCGCGTGATAATCGTTGCCCAGCGCCGTTTTGGCCGCGCCGGTCAGCGTCGCCGCATCGATCATCAGCTGCGGGTTCTGTTCGCTGGCGTCGATCAGGCCGTCCGCCAGCACCAGGCGCCCTTCCGCATCGGTGTTCATCACCTCTACGCTTTTCCCGTTGCGGTAACGAATAATATCGCCCAGACGGAAAGCGTTGCCGCTGACCATGTTGTCGGCGCAGCAGAGATACAGCTTCACGCGCTTATCCAGTCCGCGATCGATAGCCAGCGCCAGCGCGCCGGTCAGCGTGGCGGCACCGCCCATATCCGACTTCATTGAATCCATCGAGCCGCTGGGTTTCAGGCTGTAGCCGCCGGTATCAAAGGTGATGCCTTTGCCCACCAGGCAGGCGAAGACCGGCGCTTTCTCATCGCCCGTCGGGTTATAGTCCAGCGCCAGCAGCGCCGGGCTGCGTGTTGAGCCGCGTCCTACCGTATGCAGACCGCTGTAGCCCTGAAGACGCAGATCCTCGCCTTTGGTAATGCGGTAGCTGGCCTTTTCGCCCGCCACGCCGCAGAGCAGATCGACCGCGCGCTGCGCCAGCTGCTCCGGGCTAAGTTCTTCCGCCGGAAGGTTGATGGTGTCGCGCACCCAGTCGATGATTTTCAGACGACGATCGAGCTCGGCCCGATCCGCCTCGCTCAGCGCGGCCCATTCAACTTTTCTTTCGCCTTTCGGCCCGCGATAGCCCTGCCAGAAGGCCCAGCTTTTTTCCAGGTCCCAGTCGCCCTGCAGGCTGACGTGACGAATGCCCTGCCCGTCGATTTTGCGCGCCGCGCGCTGAATGGTGGTCAGCACATCGCCGCCGTTAAGGTGGATGGTCATGCCGCTGTCGTTGCTGGTCAGGGTCGCTTTTTCGCCCCAGCGCGCATCCGCCGCTGTCGTCGACAGCGTAATGATCATTGGCGTGGTTGTCATAACCTGGCTCCTTGTTAAAAATTTGTTATATCGACCTTGCAACGGCCGACGGCAGCGATAACGCTGCCTGTTCGTTTTAAGATTAACAGATTAAGCATAACGGGCTAAACAGCCCGTAGAACGGAAAAGATTAGCGCGAAGACGCCGCTCGCCATTGCGGAGACAAGTCACGCAGGCGGGTAATGGATTTACGCACCAGCTCGATAGCGTATTCGATCTCCTCACCCGTGGTAAAGCGCCCCAGCGAAAAGCGCAGCGAACTGTGCGCCAGCTCTTCGCTCAGGCCCAGCGCGCGCAGGACATAGGAAGGTTCAAGGCTGGCCGAGGTGCAGGCGGAGCCGGAGGAGAGCGCCAGATCTTTCAGCGCCATAATCAGCGATTCGCCGTCCACGTGCGCAAAGCTGACGTTAAGGATATTCGGCGCGCTCTGCTCCAGGCTACCGTTAAGATACACCTCGTCAATTTCGCTCAGGCCCGCCCACAGGGTTCTGCGCAGCAGGTTAAGCCGGGCGCTTTCGCTGCTCATCTCTTCCTTTGCGATACGGTAGGCCTCGCCCATGCCGACGATTTGATGCACGGGCAGCGTGCCGGAACGCATGCCGCGCTCGTGACCACCGCCGTGGATCTGCGCGGCGATACGGATACGGGGCTTTCTGCGCACGTAAAGTCCGCCGATGCCTTTCGGGCCATAGAGCTTATGCGCGGAAAAAGACATCAGGTCGACTTTCAGCTCGCTGAGATCCACCGGCAGCTTGCCGACGCTCTGCGTGGCGTCAACGTGGAAGAGAACGCCGCGCGACTGGCACAGCTCGCCGATAGCTGCAATATCCTGCACCACGCCGGTTTCATTATTGACGTGCATAATGGAAACCAGGATGGTGTCGTCGCGCATCGCGTCCTGCAGCTGTTGCAGCGTGATAATGCCGTCGGCCTGCGGGGCCAGGTAAGTTACCTCGAACCCTTCGCGCTCCAGCTGGATACAGGTATCCAACACGGCTTTGTGCTCGGTCTGGCTGGTGATGATGTGTTTGCCTTTCTCCTGCTGGAGTTCGGCCGCGCCTTTGATGGCCAGATTATCGGATTCGGTTGCGCCAGAGGTAAAAACGATTTCGCGGGGATCGGCACCAATCAGTTCGGCAACCTGGTTGCGGGCGACGTCGACCGCTTCTTCCGCCTGCCAGCCAAAGCGATGGGAGCGGGAAGCCGGATTGCCAAAAGTCCCGTCAAGGGTCAGAAACTGCACCATTTTTTGCGCTACGCGGGGATCGGCGGGCGTGGTGGCGGCGTAATCAAGGTAAATCGGGACTTTCATTGCGTTGAACTCCGTACAGTTAAGTATGTCATTCAATGCGGTCTGCCGCGTCGGTGACCATCGTCCCCGACACAGAGTGGTATGAGGACGACGGCTTTCGCCGCCGCTTTAATCAGGCTCGCAGATTGACGTTAATCGTTTCATGCAGGCGGCCGGCCGGCACGCGCGCTTTTTCAGTGTTGTTCTGACGATCGGCCACATCCAGGATTTCCTGGTTGTTCACCAGTTCCGCCAGCGTAATGTTGTTCAGGAAGTCGCTGATGCGCTCGCTCAGGTCGCGCCACAGCACGTGGGTCAGACAGCGTTCGCCGCCCTGACAGCCTTCTTTGCCCTGACACTTGGTCGCATCTACAGACTCATCCACGGCGGTGATCACCGCGCCAACCGCAATCTCGCCGGACGCTTTGCCCAGCAGATAGCCGCCGCCTGGCCCACGTACGCTGGCCACCAGACCGTTTTTACGCAGGCGAGAGAAAAGCTGCTCCAGGTAGGACAGCGAAATGCCCTGACGCTCTGAAATATCAGCTAAAGGTACTGGCCCTTCGTGCGAGTGCAGCGCAACATCAAGCATAGCGGTAACGGCATAACGGCCTTTGGATGTCAGTCTCATGGCGTAAACGACCTCGGTTGTTCGTGAACATTTGATGGTCGAAGTCTGCCATTCCTGAGTGTTTTGGTCAACTATTTAACCGAGTAATTCACTCAAGTATTTAACCTGGTAATTTACTCAACTATTACCGCTGCTTTTTTGCGCGCCTCGACTACTTCTCGCTCTTTGGCTTTTCCAGCGAAGAGAGCATGCCGCGCAGAATATTCAGCTCGTCGCGCTCCGGACGCGCCCGCGTATAAAGGCGGCGCATCTTGCTCATCACCTGGCCGGGATTGCCTTCACGTATAAAGCCGCTTCTCACCATCATCTGTTCCATATGCTGGTAAAAGCGCTCAAGGTCGTCGACCAGCGGATAAGGCGACTCTTCGTAGTCGGGCTGCGTGGTTTCCTGCGATTGCAAAAACGCCATGCGCACTTCATAAGCGATGATCTGTACCGCCATCGCCAGGTTGAGCGAGCTATACTCCGGGTTAGCGGCAATGGCTACGTGATAGTGGCACTTTTGCAGCTCTTCGTTGGTCAGGCCCACGCGCTCGCGGCCAAACACCAGCGCAACCGGCGCCTGCTGCCCTTCCTGCACGCTCTTGATGCCGCACTCGCGCGGATCGAGCATCGGCCACGGTAGCGAACGCGAACGGGCGCTGGTGCCAACCACCAGACTGCAGCCGGCCAGCGCTTCATCAAGCGTGTCAACAATGTGCGCTTCGCCAATCACGTCGCTGGCGCCAGCGGCCAGTGCGATAGCCTGCGAGTCAGGTTTGACCAGCGGATTGACCAGATAAAGGTTGGTCAGGCCCATGGTTTTCATCGCGCGAGCGACGGATCCCATATTGCCGGTGTGAGAAGTTTCCACCAGCACGATTCGGATGTTATGCAGCATAGGAGTTCAGGTCTGTGAGATAATTTGCCAATGTTAACATATTTTCAGGACTTTTACCGAGCCCCCTGCTATAATCCGCGCCGTTTTCCGTTCTTTAACATCCAGTGAGAGAGACCGATGCATCCGATGCTCAACATCGCCGTGCGCGCTGCGCGCAAGGCCGGTAATTTAATTGCCAAGAATTATGAAACGCCAGACGCCGTTGAAGCCAGCCAGAAAGGCAGCAACGACTTCGTTACCAATGTTGACCGCGACGCCGAGCGCCTGATTATTGAGGTGATCCGCAAGTCTTATCCAAAGCACACCATTATTTGTGAAGAAAGCGGTGAGCTGCCCGGAGAAGACAAGGATGTGCAATGGGTTATCGATCCACTGGATGGCACTACTAACTTCATTAAGCGCCTGCCGCATTTCTGTATTTCTATCGCCGTACGTATCAAAGGCCGCACCGAAGTGGCCGTGGTTTACGATCCAATGCGTAACGAACTGTTCAGCGCCGTACGCGGCCAGGGCACCCAGCTGAACGGCTATCGCCTGCGCGGCTCTACCGCTCGCGATCTGGATGGCACCATCCTGGCGACCGGTTTCCCGTTCAAGCTGAAGCAGCACGCCACGCCGTATATCAATATCGTGGGTAAACTCTTTACCCAGTGCGCGGATTTCCGTCGCACCGGTTCTGCCGCGCTGGATCTGGCTTACGTTGCCGCCGGCCGCGTGGACGGCTACTTTGAAATCGGCCTGAAGCCGTGGGATTTCGCCGCGGGCGAGCTGCTGGTACGTGAAGCAGGCGGCCTGGTGACCGACTTCGTTGGCGCGCATGGCTATATGCACTCCGGCAACATCGTCGCCGGTAACCCACGCGTGGTAAAAGCGATGCTGGCGACCATGCGCGACGAGCTGAGCGAAGCGCTGAAGCGCTAAATCACTCTCAAGAAAGGGCTGAACGTTTGTTCAGCCCTTTTTTATTGCCGCGCATTTAAAAAAGCGGTCGTATCCCGCCGGATAACGCAGGCTGCGCGCTCAACCACAGCATTACGCCGGTTGCCAGCAGCAGCAGGCCGCCTGCCAGCGACAGCGTTGCCCAGATAAAAGCGCGATCGCTCTGCGCGTTTTCTCGTCGACTCAGCTTCAGCGCCAGCGCGCGCGAAACCTGCACCAGCACGGCCATAGCCGTTACCGTAACGGCCGTTCCCACCGCCATCGCCAGTGCGGAAAGCACGCCCCATGCGTAAACGCCGATCACTTTAGAAAACAGCAGCATCATAATCGCGCCGGAGCACGGCCGCAGCCCCATTGACAGCACCACCAGCGCTTTGGTTTTACCGCTGACCGCCTTATCCAGCATCCCACTATCCGGCACGTGCTGATGCCCGCAGCCGCAGTGTGCGCCGTGCTGATGGTCCTGTTCTACAGGCACCAGGCGGCGAACGGCAAGCCGGGGCTTTTTCAGCAGGCGCACAATTCTGCCGCCCGCTCGCCAGCACAACCACAGCCCCAGCCCGACTACCAGCAGATAACTGCCCTTTTCCAGCCAGTAGCTGCCCACATGCAGCTGGCGGGAAGAGAGCTGTAGCACCACCAGCATTATCGTCACCAGCGCAATCGCCACGCCGCCCTGTAGGAGGGCTGCGGCCAGGGTCAGCCGGATGCTGGTGTTCATCTTCGTGGGATGCGTAGCCAGAAACGTTGCGATCACTACTTTGCCGTGGCCCGGCCCAAGCGCGTGCAGGATGCCATAAATCAGGCTGAACCCCATCAGCGTCAGGCCGACCTGATGCGGCCGGCTCGCCACCTGCTGCAGCAGCGCCGTCATCTCCACATGCAAATTGCGCTGCCAGACCACGCTTTGCAGCAATAATTGCGGCCAGTACAGCCAGGCCGCCGCGCCCGCTGCGATAAATATCAGCAGCAGCAGGTAAAGCGGCCACGCCTGAAGCCAGCGGCTGCGGGATCGCTGCGCTACGGACATCACTGACATAATAAGGTCACCGTTTGGGCAAACTGACGGCCAAGATCCATATCGGCAGGCGGCGCATCGGCTTTATCCAGCGACAGCGCATAGGTCTGGAGCGAAGCGTTGGGATTGGGCGTTTTAAGCGTCAATCGGCAGCGCTGCGCCAGCTCTGGCGGAAGATGCAGCGATTGTTCGGATGCAAAAGTCATATCGACAAAGTAAGTCGGATCGAAAATGGAAAAGGTGTAGCGCTGTCCGGCCAGCGGCTGCGGTTCGTCCAGCGGCAGAATAAACTCCAGCACGGCTTTGTTTCCCTCTCGCGACAGCCGGTATTCCGGCGGTAAGTTGCCAAATTTCACCGGCTTGCCTTTATGCCAAAACTCGGCGAAATAATGCTGCGCCATCACGTTGGCCATCACTTCCGCCGCCAGTTTTTTCCAGACCACCGAATCCGGTTTGGCTTTGCCCGCGTCGTACAATAAATCGGCGGAGGTGATCTCATCCATCACCCAGTGCATTTTCAGGCCGGTCAGCCGATCGTCCTGCTGCACCAGCGTGGCCTGCATAGCGATAAAGCTATGGGGATGGCTCCATGCTTGCGGCATTACCATCAGCAGCGCTATGCACAGCAGTCTGATAAAAATGTTATAACGTAACAATACCTGCTCCTTATCCAACCGGTGAAAAAATCTGTGACCTGCCTTAAAAGCTACAAAAAAATCTGCTGGCTGTCGGTTTAGTCCGACCGGGTCACGCTATTCTTAGCGGGGTGACTTTTATCGGGACAGCAGATCATGACTCAACCTCTAATCGGGCCAGCTGCTTTCTCCAGTCCGCAGCGACGCTGCCATCTGCTATTACTGCTTTATCTGCCAGGCAGCGTCACGCTGGAGCTATTGTGCCAGCTCAACGGCGTGGATCCTTCCGTGGCCCGGCAAGATATAGCGGAGGTCACGGCAGAAATCCAGCGCTATCACCGGCTGTCGCTGCTACAGCACGCTACTGACGGCTATCGGATTGACGGTGCGGAACTGGATCGGCGGCTTTGCCTGCTGCATTGGCTTAAACGCGCGCTGCGGCTAAGCCCTGATTTTGTTCGGCAGCATTTTTCTCCGGCGCTGAAGCAGCAGCTGCAAACGCTGCGGATAGAAAAAGCCCTTTATGATGACCATAACCTGAATGCGCTGGTTCACCACTGCGCGCAGGGTTTGTCACGAGAGTTTACGCCGCGCGACTGTCAGTTTCTGGCGCTGTTTATGCAGCATTCGCTGGGTCGCCAGGCGCCCCTGTCATTTAATGAGGCCCAGCAGGCCTGGCTGGCAAAGCGTCGGGAATATCAGGTAGCGCAGGAGATTGTGCAGCACTGGCAAAAACGCTGTAAGGCCGCGCCGGAGGCGAATATTGCCTGCTTGCTTGCCCTGCTATTCAGCCAGCTTCATACGCCCACCCTCGCCGGGATCCGTTATGACTATGAGCAGCAGCTGCTTGCCGATATTTATCGGCTGATTGAGCAATTTCAGATGCTTTCCGGTCACCGTATCGGCAACGTGCAGGGCCTGTGCGAACAGCTCTATACGCACATGGCGCAGGCGCTGGAGCGATCCCTGTTTGGTATCGGCATTGATAACAGCCTGGCGGAAGAGGTTCTGCAGCTTTATCCACGGCTGTTGCGTACCACCCAGGCGGCAATAGTCAGCTTTGAACAGCGCTACTCGCTGCGTTTTTCTGAAGAAGAGATGGGGCTTATTGCTATTATTTTCGGCGCGTGGCTGATGCAGGAAAACGTGCTGCAGGAAAAACAGGTACTGCTGCTAACCGGAAAAGATGCCGCGCTGGAAAAAGAGCTCGAACAGCAGCTCCGGGAATTAACGCTGCTGCCGCTGAACATCAAATATCTGGACGTGGCGGAATATCAGCGCAGCAGCGCCCCAAAGGGTATTGCGCTGGTGATTACGCCCTATGCCACGCCGCTGCCGCTCTACTCTCCGCCGTTAATCCATGCGGAACTGCCGCTACAGCCGCATCAGCAGGATCGTATCAGGCTGCTGCTGGAGTCCTGACCCACGCCTGCGAAAAGCAGGTTAGACTTGCGGGCAAAGCGCCTGTTTTGCATAAAATCAATGCCCAATGGCTCTGAATACCTTGTTGCCTGATTTTTACTTTTTGCCTGTTGAGAGGCCGCCGCCCGTGCGGTTAACTGTGTCGCCTTTTGTGAATGATAAGGATTGTGCCGTAAGGTTTAACGGCTACATTATCGTCAAGCATAAGTTCTGAGGTACTTCCCCCAATGCGCTACGCGCAAAGGGGGAGTATTTTAGCAAAGCCGCAGTGCGATTAGGTTTTCGCCGCAATGCGAGCGCTCTTTTCCGGCCGCAGAAACAGCGCCGGCACCACCAGCAGCGCCATCACCCAAAATATATCGCCGTGCAGATGCTGGAACAGCGCCCCGCAGACTATCGTCATTACCGCAATGCCGCCGCCCATCGCCAGCGCCGAATATACGGACTGCAGACGAATAACCTCGGCGCCTTCCCTGGCGGCGATAAAGCGCATCGCCGCCAGGTGACAAATGGTAAAGCTGCCGCAGTGCAGGATCTGCGCCACGATCAGCAGCGGCAGCGCCGTGGTTGAGGCCATCAGGCTCCAGCGGATCAGCGCACATACGCCGGAGAGCAGCAGCAGGTCCCGTGCGGTCCAGCGCCCAAAAAGCCGGTTGCTGGAGGCAAACACGATAATTTCTGCCACCACGCCCAAGGACCAGAGGTAGCCCACCACGCTCGCCGAATAGCCTGCATCCTGCCACCAGATAGCGCTAAAGCCATAATAGGCCGCGTGCGCGCCCTGCATCAGGGTGACGCAGAGCAGAAAGCGCCAGGATGATTTCAGCAGCCGCTGCCAGTCCTGCCAGCCCGCACGTGCGACAACCTTGTCGCTCCCCTGCGGCGGGGTCGCCGGGCGAAGCAGCATCCCGCCGAGCATCGCCGCCGTTCCTGCACAGAGCAGCCACAGGATCGCCTGGTAAGAGAAAGCGTTAACCAGCACGCCGGTCAGCGCCGAGCTGATAACAAACGCCAGCGATCCCCACAGCCTGACCGGGCCGTAAGCCATTGCAATCTGCCGTTGCCAGGTGGCGGCCAGCGCGTCGCTCAGCGGCACCAGCGGAGAGAAAAACAGGTTGAAGCCAATCATGACCAGCAGTAGCCAGACCCAGAACGCGCTAAACCAAAAGCCCAGGGCAAACAGCAGCGACAGCCCCGCCAGCAGACGCAGCACGCTAATCAGGCGCGAAGGCGTCGTCACGCGGGAAGCGATAAGCAGGCTGCCGGTAAAGCGGGAAACCATGCCGACGCCTAATAAAAGGCCGATTTTTTCCGCATCAAGTCCGATGCCTTTCAGCCAGACGGCCCAGAACGGCAGCCAGACGCCGTAGGTAAAGAAGTAGGTGAAGTAGCCCAGCCCCAGCCACCACGCAGAACGGATTGCCATTTTTCCTCCGGCAATGTACAGACGAAAAAAACGGGACGTAGCGTCCCGTTTCGTTGTCGCGCCGGAAAATTCTCCGGCGTTCTGAAGCGGGATACCGCATCCCGCAGGCTTATGGCTTTTACGCGTACACCGGGAAGCGGGCGCACAGTTCCAGCACCTGCTTTTTCACGCGTTCGATGGTCGTTTCATCGTTGATATTGTCAAGAATGTCGCTGATCCAGCCGGCCAGCTGGCGCACTTCCGCTTCCTTAAAGCCGCGACGAGTCACCGCTGGCGAGCCAATACGGATGCCGGAAGTCACAAACGGGCTTTTCGGATCGTTCGGCACGCTGTTTTTGTTAACGGTGATGTTGGCACGGCCCAGCGCCGCATCAGCTTCTTTACCGGTCAGGCCTTTGCTCACCAGATCGATCAGGAACAGGTGGTTATAGGTGCCGCCGGAAACGATGTCGTAACCGCGCTCCAGCAGGACTTCCACCATCGCTTTAGCGTTTTTGGCAACCTGCTGCTGATAGACCTTGAACTCCGGCTCCATCGCTTCTTTCAGCGCTACCGCTTTACCGGCAATCACGTGCATCAGCGGGCCGCCCTGGCCGCCAGGGAAGACGGCGGAGTTCAGCTTTTTATAGAAATCTTCATCCCCGCCCTTCGCCAGGATCAGGCCGCCGCGCGGGCCCGCCAGGGTTTTATGGGTGGTGGTGGTTACGATATGCGCGTGCGGAACCGGGTTCGGGTAAACGCCTGCGGCAATCAGACCGGCGACGTGCGCCATGTCGACAAACAGGTAAGCGCCGATGCTGTCAGCGATTTCACGCATTTTCGCCCAGTCGCAGATGCCGGAGTAGGCAGAGAAACCGCCGATGATCATTTTCGGCTTGTGCTTCTGCGCCTGCGCGGCCAGATCGTCATAATCGATTTTGCCGGTCTCGTCGATGCCGTAAGGCACCACGTTGTACAGCTTGCCGGAAAGGTTAACCGGGGAGCCGTGGGTCAGATGGCCGCCGTGCGCCAGGTTCATGCCCAGAATGGTATCGCCCGGCTGCAGCAGCGCGGTATAAACGGCAAAGTTAGCCTGAGAACCGGAGTGCGGCTGCACGTTGGCGAAATCGGCGCCGAACAGCTCTTTAGCGCGATCGATCGCCAGCTGCTCTACGATATCAACATACTCACAGCCGCCGTAGTAGCGCTTGCCCGGATAGCCTTCCGCATATTTGTTGGTCAGCTGAGATCCCTGCGCCTGCATGACGCGCGGACTGGTGTAGTTTTCCGAAGCAATCAGTTCAATATGCTCTTCCTGACGCACTTTCTCCTGCTCCATTGCCTGCCACAACTCGGCATCATAATCGGCAATATTCATATCACGCTTTAACATCCGCTTCTCCTGACTCAGCTAACAATCTATTCGGCATTGAACGGCCCTTTTGGGCGAAGGCCAACAGTGTAAACCGTTTTGCCTGCTCAGGGATAGCCGGAAAGCAGGGTTTTTACGCAAACGATTGGCTCCAGCGCTGGCAAGGGTTAGTTCTCTTTTTCCCTGGCGTGGCGGCTCGTCTGTTTCATCATCATCTACGTGCAGGTTTTTCAACATCGACCCTTTTTTTTGGTAATAAATGCCCTTGTCTGGTTAAAGGTTATTTACAGCGTGACGTGTTTCGCTATAAGATGCATTTAAAATGCAACTTATAAAAATCCTCAGGAGTTCGCCATGTTAGACGCCCGCACTATCAGCACCATCAAAGCGACCATCCCGGCTTTGCTGGCTACCGGCCCCGCCCTTACCGCCCACTTTTACGATCGGCTGTTCAGCCATCATCCGGAGCTGAAAGACATCTTCAATATGAGCAACCAGCGCAACGGCAACCAGCGTGAAGCTCTGTTCAACGCTATCTGCGCCTATGCGGGCAATATTGAAAACCTGCCCGCTATTCTGCCGGCGGTTGAGAAAATCGCGCAGAAGCACACCAGCTTTGCCGTGCAGCCTGAACATTACCAGGTAGTGGGCGAACACCTGCTGGCCACGCTGGATGAGATGCTCAGCCCCGGCCAGGAAGTGCTGGATGCGTGGGGAAAAGCCTATGGCGTGCTGGCCAACGTGTTTATTAAGCGTGAAGAAGAGCTGTATGAGGCGTCGGAACAAAAAGTGGGTGGCTGGCGGACGCCGCGCGCGTTCCGCATCAGCGAGATTACGCCACAAAGCGAAGTAATAAAAAGTATTGTCTTCAGCCCGGTTGATGGTCAGCCGGTAGCCGATTATCAGGCCGGGCAGTATCTGGGCGTCTGGCTGCGGGAAAAAAGCTTTGCTAATCAGGAGATCCGCCAGTATTCCCTGACGCGTTCGCCAAACGGCAAAGATTACCGGATTGCGGTGCGGCATGAGGCGGGCGGAACGGTTTCCGGCTGGCTGCACGATCACGCCAAAGTGGGCGACGAGGTGCGCCTGGCAGCGCCTGCCGGAGATTTCTTCCTGAATATCACGCCGCAAACGCCGGTCACGCTGATTTCAGCGGGCGTCGGTCAGACGCCGATGCTGGCGATGCTGCACGTGCTGGCGGAACAGCACCACCCTGCGCCGGTACGCTGGCTGCACGCGGCAGATAACGGCAAAACCCACGCTTTTGCTGATGAGGTTGTAGCGACGGGCCAGCAGCTGGCGCAGTTTTCACAGCATATCTGGTATCGGGATCCGCAGCCCGACGATAGCGATCGCTATCAGACGCCGGGCCTGATGGATCTGCTGCCGATCGCAGAGCAGCTCAGCGATCCGGCAATGCACTTCTATCTTTGTGGCCCGGTAGGCTTTATGCAGCATATCGCTGAACAGCTGGTGAGCATGGGAGTAGCGGTTGAGCGCGTGCACTATGAGGTATTCGGCCCGCATAAAGTGCTTTAATACGCAAAAGGCCGGATAGTCCGGCCTTTTTTACCTGAAGACAGGCGACTCAGATCGCTTCTTCATCTTCTTCGCCGGTACGGATACGCACCACGCGCGCCACGTCGAAGACAAAAATTTTGCCATCGCCGATTTTCCCGGTCTGGGCGGTGCGCATAATCGTTTCCACGCAGGTATCCACAATATCGTCGGCGATAACGATCTCGATTTTAACTTTCGGCAGAAAATCGACCATATATTCCGCGCCGCGATAAAGTTCGGTGTGCCCTTTCTGGCGGCCAAACCCCTTCACTTCGGTCACGGTCATCCCGGTGATGCCGACTTCAGCCAGCGCCTCGCGCACATCATCCAGTTTGAACGGTTTGATAATTGCATCGATCTTTTTCATGGCAGACCCTTGTTGTTCCCTCGCCAGCCGGAGGGTAAGCGTATTCAGTATATGTGCAGCAGACAGGATCCGCCGCGCGGTCTGTCACTTTTGCCGGGCAGATAAACTATCATATCTGCACCGCGATGCGGCACAAAAAAACTATTCTTTAAAATCAGAGGCATCCAGCTCATGGCGCGACAGCAGCTTGTAGAATTCCGTGCGGTTGCGTCCGGCCAGGCGCGCCGCGTGCGTCACGTTGCCTTTGGTCATTTGCAGCAGCTTGCGCAGGTAGTTCAGCTCGAACTGGTTTCTGGCCTCGACAAAAGTTGGCAGCGCCGTGTTTTCGCCCGCCAGCGCCTGCTCCACCAGCGCTTCGCCTATTACCGGCGCGGAGCTTAACGCCACGCACTGCTCGATGACGTTAACCAACTGGCGCACGTTGCCCGGCCAGCTTGCGGCGATCAGGCGCTTCATCGCATCGGTAGAAAAGCTGCGGACAAAGGGCTTATGCCTTTCGGCGGACTGCTTCAGCAAATGGTTCGCCAGCAGCGGAATATCTTCCGCGCGCTCGTGCAGCGCCGGCAGGCGCAGCGTCACCACGTTCAGACGATAATAGAGATCCTCGCGGAACTCTTTTTTCTCCATGGCCTTCGGCAGATCGCGATGCGTGGCGGAAATAATACGTACGTTAATATCCAGATCGCGATTGCTGCCCAGCGGCCGCACCTTGCGCTCCTGCAGCACGCGCAACAGCTTGACCTGGAGCGCCTGCGGCATATCGCCGATTTCGTCTAAAAACAGCGTGCCGCCTTCTGCGGCCTGAAACAGCCCTTCGCGCTGGCTCACCGCGCCGGTAAAAGCGCCTTTTGCGTGGCCGAACAGCTCGGACTCCAGCAGCTGCTCCGGCAGCGCGCCGCAGTTAATCGCGATAAAAGCCTTGCCGGCTCTCGGGCTGGCGGCATGAATCGCCTGCGCCAGGATCTCTTTTCCGGTTCCGCTCTGGCCGTTGATCAGCACGCTGACGTCGGACTGCGCCACCATCCTGGCCTGGTCCAGCAGCCGCAGCATCACCGGGCTGCGGGTAACAATGCTTTCCCGCCAGGCGTCGTCGCTGGCCGGCGCGCGATGTGCCAGAGCCTGATCGATGGCGCTATAGAGCGCGTCGCGATCCACCGGCTTGGTTAAAAAGCTGAATACGCCCTGCTGCGTGGCGGAAACGGCTTCGGGGATCGAGCCGTGAGCGGTAAGAATAATCACCGGCATGCCGGGATGGCTTTTCTGCACCTCGGCAAACAGCGCCAGACCGTTCATTTCATCCATGCGCAGGTCGCTGATGACCAAATCAATGCGCTCGTTTTGCAGCGTGCGCAGCGCCTCCGGCCCGCTTTCGGCGGTGGATACGCTAAACCCTTCGCTGCCCAGGCGCATCCCTAACAGCTTTAACAGGCCGGGATCGTCATCCACCAGCAGCAGGTTTGCCGATTTTTTTATCATCGCTGCGCTCCTTTTTCCGCGTCGTTTTTCTCGCTGTGGCCGTCGCTGCCGTCGGGCGAACGGCGCGTGGAGAGCTGACGTTCAATATCCGTTAGCGTGTCCAGCTTGCGTCGGGTGACTTTAAGCTCGCTGTTCAGCGTCGCCTGCTGCTGGCGCAGCGCGTCCAGCTGGGCATCGCTGGTCTGCTGCAAATGATGGTAGCGGGTGCGCTCCTCGGAGAGCTGCAGCTGCGCCATTTGGTTATCGCGCCACAGCTGAAGCAGCGGGCGCACGGCGGCGGGATAGTCGCGGCTGAAGGCGTCCAGCTGGAGCATATACTGACGCCGCTCGACGGGCGTGACGTTACCGTTGGCCATCAGCACCGCCTCTTTGAAAGCGCCCTGCCAGCTGTCGCCGCCCTGCTGGCGTGCCTGAGCGCGCGCGTCAGCGGCAGAAAGCCGCGCCGCGCAGTCTGTCGCCCGCAGCCAGTAAAGCGGATTGCTGGTTTTGCTCTCTTCCACGTCCCAGATCCGGGCGCAGTCCACCAGCCGGTAGTCCACTATCTTTGCTTCCGGTTCTACGGGCGCGCTATGACCCACGATTTTAGCGCCGGGCGCGTCGCTCGCGCAGGCGGCCAGCAGGCCAGCCAGCAGCGCGGCTGCCGTGTATTTGCCCAGCTGCATAACCGATCCCGCAGCCGGAAAAAAGAAAGGTAATCGCATTATTTGTTCTCGCCAATGGAGTTAAGTTCGATGCGAAAGCAGACGTCGGCCTCTTTACTGGCGGTCAGCTGTAGATCGCCCAGCAGGCGATGCACGCAGTCTTTGGCGATGCTCAGGCCCAGACCGCTGCCTTTTACCGCGCCTTTGCGCTGCTGGCTTCCCTGAAAGAAAGGCTCAAAAATCATCGCCCGCTCCGCATCCGGTATCGGCGTGCCGCTGTTGGCGACCTCGATGATGACCTTGCGGCCCTGCGGCCAGCTGCGGATCCAGATGGTACCGGATTCATCGCCGTAGTGTATCGCATTCGAATAGAGATTATCGATCGCCCTTGTCAGCAGGGCTTCATCCGCCCGGCAGGCGGTGGCGGTCAGGGCAATATCGGTCTGGATCAGGCGCTTGCGTGCCGTGAGGTTGTGGCTGCTGACGATGCGCTCGATCAGCGGTTGCAGCTCCACCGGCTTCAGCACCACCTGCGCCTCTGAAAGCTTGCGGTTATAGTCCAGCAGCTGTTCAATCAGCCGTTGCAGATGGCGGCTGCTTTCGTCGAGGATGGCGACCACCTCGCGCTGATCGGTGGTCAGCGGGCCGGCGACTTCATCCGCCAGCAGCGCCGTCCCTTCACGCATGCTGGCCAGCGGCGTTTTCAGCTCGTGAGAGATATGGCGCAGGAATTCATGTCGCTGCGATTCAAGCCAGGCCAGGCGCTCGCTAAGCCATAAGATCCGCTGGCCGAGAGAACGCAGCTCGCGCGGGCCTTTCAGCGCGAGATTGTGCCCGGCCGAACGCCCTTCACCCAGCCGGTTGATCATGCGCTCGACCGCCTTGACCGGCCCGATGATCATGCGGGTAAACAGCACCACCAGCCCTAAACTGAGCAGAAACAGGATCAGCGCCTGCCAGCCGAAATACTGGCCGCGTTCGGCTATTTCGCGCTGCAGCTGTAGCCCACGTGAAAATACTGCATCACGCGTGGACTGCACCAGCCGGCCGTTGACGGCGGAAAAACGTTCCAGATTGTCGGAAGCCGTCTTAACAGGACTGCTGTTGTCGCACGCTATTTTCGCCAGTCCGGACAGCAGCTGCTGCAACGACTGCGTTAGCCGATCGTCGGGCACCGCCGCCGCCTGCTCTTCCAGCATGCGGGCATATTTGGTTCGTTGAGTCTGATAAAGGTTCGCCAGCATCGGATCGTCCAGCACGCAGTACTGGCGGTAGCTTCGTTCCAGTTCAAGCGCGGTGCGCGCCATCGCCTCGCTGCGGCGCACATCGGTCAGCGTATTGCGATTGATATCGGCCGCCTGATTGCTCAGCGCGGAGAGGCTTTCCCACGCCTGCCAGGCCAGCACCAGCAGCGGCAGCAGCACCAGCAGAAAGGCCATCAGCACCAGCTGGCGCAGCGATCGGGGAAACAGACGCCATTTTTTCACGGGAAGCTCTCCTGTTTTTAGTCAGCCCGATGCTAACGGAGTGTGCTGCGAGAGGAAAGCCTTAGCGTAAAACGAAAAACGGCAGGCTCAGGGAGCCTGCCGTCATGCGATGCGATGCCGGGATCCCGACATGCCTGAATAGGTGGTGCCTAACTCAACGTTGCGCCCTGAGTGTGATAGAGCCGGAGCTGTATCGGTCTCGCTGGACGGCAGGCACCGTATTGTGCGTCATTCGGAACGTTATGAAGCGCTTGACCGCTTGCGCAGGGCTGTCATAACCAGGTGAATGAGCCGCTGGGCCTAGTATAGCAAATTCCATGCCATGTTTGGAATTAAATTATAACGCTTTATTTTAAATAGCTTTTTAAAAACAGTACGGCGCAATGGCGTCAGAAGAGTTCGCCCGGCTGGCAGAAAGTGTCGCCGTTCGGGAACAGGATTAGGATTAACCTCAGGAACACAGCATAATCAATAAGTTAAATGTCGCCATTAAGAGACACCCGATTGACGGCCTGTCGCTATTTTGCAACGGTTGTTCACCATCGGCTCAGAAAACATAAAAAAAGGCAGCCGAAGCTGCCTTTAAGGTTGAGGCTAAACTTAACCAAGCTGCTTACGCGCGTTGCGGAAAATCCGCATCCATGGGCTGTCTTCGCCCCACTCTGCCGGATGCCAGGAGTTGCTGACCGTGCGGAAAACGCGTTCCGGGTGCGGCATCATAATGGTGACGCGGCCGCTTTCGTTGGTCACCGCCGTGATCCCGTTCGGCGAGCCGTTCGGGTTAGCCGGATACTGCTCGGTCACCTTGCCGAAGTTGTCGACAAAGCGCAGCGCCACCAGGCCTTTATGCTCCAGCGTGGCCAGATGGGCCTCGTCGCGCACTTCCACAAAGCCTTCGCCGTGCGAAACGGCAATCGGCATCTGCGATCCCGCCATGCCGGCCAGCAGCAGCGACGGGCTGGCCGCCACTTCCACCAGGCTGAAACGGGCCTCGAAGCGCTCTGACTGGTTACGCACAAAGCGCGGCCAGGCTTCGCTGCCGGGGATCAGCTCGCGCAGGTTGGACATCATCTGACAGCCGTTGCAGACGCCCAGCGCCAGCGTTTGTGGACGATGGAAGAAGGTTTCAAACTCGTCGCGCACGCGATTGTTGAACAGGATGGATTTGGCCCAGCCTTCGCCCGCGCCCAGCACGTCGCCGTAGGAGAAACCGCCGCAGGCCACCAGCGTCTGAAAATCCGCCAGATCGCGACGGCCAGCCAGCAGATCGCTCATATGCACGTCGACCGCATCAAACCCGGCGCGATGGAAAGCCGCCGCCATCTCGACGTGGGAGTTAACGCCCTGCTCGCGCAATACGGCCACTTTTGGCCGCGCGCCCGTTGCGATATAAGGCGCCGCGATGTCTTCTTCCGGCCGGAAGGTCAGCTTCACGTTCAGGCCCGGATCGAGATCGTTTTTCTTCGCTTCATGTTCCTGATCGGCGCACGCCGGATTGTCGCGCAGGCGCTGCATCTGCCAGGTGGTTTCTGCCCACCAGGTACGCAGAGTGCTGCGGCTTTCGCTGTAGACTGCCGAATTGCCGGAGGTGATCACAAAACGATCGCCAGGCAGCGCGCGGCCCAGCATATGCACGCAGTCCGCCAGTCCCTGAGCGGCAAAAACCTGCTCTACGTATTCACGATCGGCCGCCGCAATCTGAATGACGGCGCCCAGCTCTTCGTTAAACAGCGCGGCCAGCGCATCGCTGCCCAGCGCGGCGATATCCGCCTCAACGCCGCAGTGGCCGGTAAAGGCCATTTCCGCCAGCGTCACCAGCAGGCCGCCGTCGGAGCGGTCGTGATAGGCCAGCAGCTTCTCTTCCGCCACCAGCGTCTGCATGGCCGTGAAGAAGCCCGCCAGCCGCTGCGCATCGCGCACGTCGGCAGGCTTGTCGCCCAGCTGACGATACACCTGCGACAGCGCCGTCGCGCCCAGCGCATTCACGCCCTGGCCAAGGTCGATCAGCAGCAGCGCATTGTCATGGTTGGCGGTTTGCAGCTGCGGCGTCACGGTGCGGCGCACGTCTTCCACGCGGGCAAAAGCGGTGATCACCAGCGAAAGCGGCGACGTCATTTCGCGCTGCTCGGTGCCCTGCCGCCAGCGGGTTTTCATCGACATGGAGTCTTTGCCGACCGGGATAGTGATGCCCAGCGCCGGACAAAGCTCCTCGCCTACCGCTTTAACGGCTTCATAAAGCCCGGCGTCTTCGCCTGGATGGCCTGCCGCCGCCATCCAGTTAGCGGAAAGCTTGATGCGCTTTAACGAACCGATCTGCGTGGCGGCGATATTAGTAAGCGCCTCGCCTACCGCCAGGCGGCCGGAAGCGGCAAAATCCAGCAGGGCTACCGGCGCGCGCTCGCCCAGCGCCATCGCCTCGCC
The DNA here is from genome assembly GCF_043420595.1 of Erwinia plantamica. Taxonomy (NCBI): domain Bacteria; kingdom Pseudomonadati; phylum Pseudomonadota; class Gammaproteobacteria; order Enterobacterales; family Erwiniaceae; genus Erwinia; species Erwinia plantamica. The sequence goes on along the minus strand of NZ_JBGCUC010000014.1, from coordinate 24,218 downwards.
GTAATAGCTGTCGAGGCTGGCGGTGGTCACGGCGCAGTTGGCGACCGGGATCTGCCACGGCCCCACCATCTGATCGCGCGCAACCATGCCGGTAACGGTACGGTCGCCGATAGTGATCAGGAAGGTTTTTTCCGCCACGCTCGGTAAATGCAGCACGCGTTTAACGGCATCGGCAACGGTAATGCCTTCCCGCGCCAGCGGCTCGCCTTTGGCTTTCAGCGTGACGGCTTCACGGGTCATCTTCGGCGTTTTGCCCAGCAGCACGTCCAGCGGCATATCGATCGGCTTGTTATCGAAATGGCTGTCGCTCAGCGACAGGTGCATCTCTTCCGTGGCTTCGCCGATAACGGCGTAAGGCGCGCGCTCACGCTGGCAAAGCGCAGCGAACTGCGCCAGTTTGTCCGGCGACACGGCCAGCACGTAACGCTCCTGCGACTCGTTACACCAGACTTCCAGCGGGCTCATGCCCGGCTCATCGCTGAGGATATCGCGCAGGTTGAAGCGGCCGCCGCGTTCGCCGTCGCTCACCAGCTCCGGCATGGCGTTAGACAGACCGCCCGCGCCCACGTCGTGGATAAACAGGATCGGGTTCTCTTCGCCCAGCTGCCAGCAGCGGTCGATCACTTCCTGACAGCGGCGCTCCATCTCCGGGTTGTCGCGCTGTACCGAGGCAAAGTCGAGATCCTCATCCGACTGGCCGGAAGCCATTGAAGAGGCTGCACCGCCGCCCAGGCCGATATTCATCGCCGGGCCGCCCAGCACGATCAGCTTCGCGCCCACCGTGATTTCGCCTTTCTGCACGTGATCGGCGCGAATATTGCCGATACCGCCGGCCAGCATAATCGGCTTATGGTAGCCGCGCAGCTCGACGCCGTTGTGGCTGTTAACTTCTTCTTCATAGGTACGGAAGTAGCCGGTCAGCGCCGGACGGCCGAACTCGTTGTTAAACGCCGCGCCGCCCAACGGGCCTTCAGTCATGATATCCAGTGCGGTAACGATGCGGTCAGGCTTGCCGAAATCCTCTTCCCACGGCTGTTCAAAACCGGGAATACGCAGGTTGGAGACCGAGAAGCCCACCAGGCCCGCTTTGGGCTTCGCGCCGCGTCCGGTTGCGCCTTCATCGCGGATTTCACCGCCGGAACCGGTTGCCGCACCGGGCCACGGCGAAATCGCCGTCGGGTGGTTGTGGGTTTCCACCTTCATCAGGATATGCGCCTCTTCCTGATGGAAATCGTAGCGGCTTTCCGCATCGGCATAGAAGCGGCCAACCTGCGAGCCTTCCATCACCGCCGCGTTATCTTTATAGGCGGACAGCACGTGATCCGGCGTTTTCTCAAAGGTGTTTTTGATCATTTTGAACAGCGATTTTGGCTGCTGTTCGCCGTCGATGATCCAGTCGGCGTTAAAGATTTTATGACGACAGTGCTCTGAGTTCGCCTGGGCGAACATATACAGCTCAATGTCGTTCGGGTTGCGCCCGAGTTTTTCAAAAGCCTGCTGCAGATAGTCGATTTCGTCTTCCGCCAGCGCCAGGCCCAGCCTGCGGTTGGCCAGCTCCAGCGCCGTACGGCCTTCGCCCAGCACGTCCACGCTGGTGAGCGGAGCCGGTTCATGATGCGCGAACAGCCGTTCGGCCTGCGACAGATCGCTGAGCACCACTTCCATCATGCGGTCATGCAGCTGCGCGCCCAGCTGCGTCCACTGCGCTTCGGTCAGCTGCGGCGCTTTGATGTAGAAGGCCAGCCCGCGCTCCAGGCGCGTCACCTGCGGCAGATCGCAGTTGTGGGCGATATCGGTCGCCTTGGAAGACCACGGGGAAATCGTTCCCGGACGAGGCGTCACTAGCAGCAGGCGACCTTCGGGGGTATGTTCGGCGAGAGAAGGACCATATTTCAGCAGGCGCTGTAAACGGGCTTTTTCAGCCTCGTCAAGCGGCGCGCTGACATCGGCGAAATGGACGTACTCGGCGTAAATGTCACTCACCGGCAGGTGAGCGTCCTGAAAGCGGGCCAGCAGTTTGTTAATACGAAATGCCGACAGAGCGGGCGAACCACGCAGAATTTCCATCATTAAAGATCTCTCGTCAGAGCGCCAGGCGACGCTTCTTTGGGCGCAACAGGGGAAAACGGGCGCCATTATAAAGAATCCCCATCTGTTACGAAACCGTTTGCGCAGAATTAATCGGCACAGGGAATTGCCTGAAAAGCGCACAATTCCGCACAAATCTGGTTGCGCCGCCGCAGGGAGTTGCGCAAAATGCCCCACGCTCAGGGACCATTAAAGACCACAAATACTGCCGTTACAGACAGAATCCTGAGAGAAATCGAGAGATAACCATTTGAAACGCCTGAAAATTAATTATCTGTTCATCGGGCTGGTGACGGTACTGCTCGCGCTTGCGCTGTGGCCGTCGATCCCGTGGCACAGCAGCGGGCTGGACCGAACGGAACAGATAAAAGCACGGGGAGTATTGCGCGTCAGCACGCTCAATTCGCCCCTGACTTACTACACAGTGAATAAAGCACCGGCCGGTATGGATTACGAGTTGGCGAAACGCTTTGCCGATTATCTGGGCGTAAAGCTGCAAATCACGGTGCGTCAAAACCTCAGCGAGCTGTTTGACGACCTGGAAGAGGATAAAGCGGACGTGCTGGCGGCGGGGCTAATCTACAACAGCGATCGCCTGTCGCGCTTTCGCACCGGCCCGACCTACTATTCCGTTTCCCAGCAGCTGGTTTACCGGATGGGCAAGCCGCGTCCGCCGAATCTGGGCGCGCTGAAGGGTCGCCTGACGGTTGCGTCCGATTCCGCGTTCGCTTCGACGCTGCGCGATATCCGGCAAAATCAGTATCCCGATCTGGACTGGGCCATCTCTACCGATCAGAGCCCGAATGCCCTGCTGGAAGCGGTGGCGGACGGCAAGCTCGACTATACGGTGGGCGATTCGGTGTCGATCGCGCTGCTACAGCGGATCCATCCGCAGCTGGCGGTGGCTTTCGATATCACGGATGAAGAGCCGGTGACCTGGTATATGGCGCGCGACGAAGATGACAGCCTGTATGCGGCGATGCTGGACTACTTTAACCAGATGGCGGAAGAAGGCGCGATGGCGCGGCTGGACGAGAAGTATCTGGGCCACGTCGGCACCTTCGACTATGTCGATACCCGCACTTTTCTGCGCGCCATCGACAGTATGCTGCCTGCTATCCGCCCGCTGTTTCAAAAATACGCCAGCGAGATCGACTGGCGGCTGCTGGCGGCTATTTCCTGGCAGGAGTCGCACTGGAACCCGCAGGCCACCTCGCCTACCGGCGTGCGCGGTATGATGATGCTGACCCGCAATACGGCGGACAGCGTCAACGTCAGCGACAGAACCGATCCGGAACAGAGCATTCGCGGCGGCAGCGCGTATCTGGTGAAAATGATGGAGAAGGTGCCGCCGACCATCCCGGAAGATGAGCGCATCTGGTTCGCGCTGGCGGCGTATAACATGGGCTACGCGCATATGCTGGACGCGCGCAGGCTGACCGAAAAGCAAAAAGGCAATCCGGACAGCTGGGCCGACGTCAAGCAGCGGCTGCCGATGCTGAGCCAGAAACGCTATTACAGCCAGACCACCTACGGCTACGCGCGCGGCCAGGAAGCCTACAACTATGTGGAGAACATCCGCATTTACCAGCTGAGCCTGGTGGGCTATTTACAGGATCAGGAAAGGAAGCTGGCGCAGCAGGCGGCAATGGAAGCGCAGCTGGGTAAAGGCTATCCGGCCGTGGAGCCGCAGGTGGCGATGAACTGAATATGGGCGCGGGGAACGGCGGGGAAGTAAAAACACCCGGAGCGCGGCACGGCAACATTTTATGAATCTTTAAGCCAGGCCACGTTCTCTGCTCTTTTCTGCAAAAGGGCGCTGTTATCCAGCGCCCTTGTTTATTCTCCTTTCAGCAGCTCCGCGCGCAGCCTGTCGCGCAGCGCCTTTTTCTCCGCCCGACGATGGCGGAAGAAATCGCTTAGCATAGCCGCGCACTCTGCCGCCAGCACGCCCTGCTCCACGCTGACCTGATGATTCATGCCCGCATGGCCTAAGATATCCAGCAACGACCCCGCCGCGCCGGTTTTCTCATCCCGCGCGCCAAACACCAGCCGCCCCACTCTGCCGTGCACCATCGCGCCCGCACACATCACGCACGGCTCCAGCGTTACGTACAGCGTGGTGTCCAGCAACCGATAGTTTTCCAGCACCTTGCCGCCCTGCCGCAGCGCCATAATCTCCGCATGCGCGGTCGGATCGTGATAGCCGATAGGCCGGTTCCAGCCTTCGCCGATAACGGTATCGCCCTGCACCAGCACGGCACCGACGGGCACTTCGCCTTCATCCCAGGCACGGCGCGCCAGCGTTAAAGCATGGCGCATCCATTTTTCATCAATTTGGGTATCGCTCACCTGAGCCTCCAGCAAAAAATCGCGGGGCAGTATACCCGTTTACTCCAGCTGTTGCAGTTCGCCCTGCGGCGTCACCCGCCAGCGATGCTGGCAGAAGAAAAGCAGCGGGTTATCCTGCTTGCTGTCGCTGTAGCCGCTGTAAAGCTGTAAAGGCGTGCCGATACGTTTTTCCAGCTGCGCCACCTTTTCATGTCCCAGGCAGCGCATTGTCAGCACTCGTCCACCGTAGCCGCGTGACATCTGGCTGGCGATCGTTTTTACCTTCGGCAGAAAAGCGGAGTCAAAATAGACCAGATCCACCAGCGACTGCGGCGAGCCGGTAATCAGCCAGACATCAGCGTCAGCGCTGTTCAGGTAGTCGGTCAGCCGCTGCTGCACCACCGGGAAAGCGGTGACCCGTTGCCGAAACCACTGCGCAAAGGCTTTTTCGCGCACCAGCAGCTTCTTTTCGCTGTGGCCGAACGTAATCGCCCACAGCAGCAGACTCATCGGCCAGCGCGAAGCGCGCCCCTTGAGAAGCAGGCCGGCGCCGATCACGGGCAGCAAAGGCGCCACCAGCAACAGGTTGAGCGGCTGACGCCATAGCAAATAGCGCATAAAAGTGCCGAACATATCCTGCTGATGCAGCGTGCCGTCGAGATCGAAAAATACCACACGTCGTTCCTGACCAGTTATCAAACCTTTCTCCTCGGGGAAAACCCACAAACCAGACGCGTTTCGCGCCGTCATAACGCTGTTAATAATAGTGGACGCTGAGACAGCAATGTCAAAACTGCGCGCGGTGCGGGTAAATCCGCTTCAGCGCATACTCGCCTGTAATGCCGCGCGTAAGAAGCCGCCGTGTTCGGCAAGCAGCGTAGCGGCTTTTGTTGCGTCAAGGCCGCTCAACACCATCAGGATAGCGGTTTTTACTTCATATGCCGTTTGCCGAAGCGCCCGTTCCGCCTCTTCCCGCTCGCAGCCCGTCGCCTGGCAAACCATCCGGCAGGCGCGATCGACCAGTTTGACGTTGGTCGCCTGCATATCCACCATCAGGTTCTGATAGACCTTGCCGATTTTCACCATCGCGCCGGTGGAGATCATATTCAGCACCAGCTTCTGCGCCGTTCCCGATTTTAGCCGCGTCGATCCGGTGAGCGCCTCTGGCCCCACGACCGGCGAAATGGCGATGGCCGCTTCATGCGCGATGGGCGAGGCCGGGTTACAGGAGATTGCTGCGGTGCGGCAGCCGGACTGGCGGGCGAAACGCAATGCGCCAATGACATAAGGCGTGCGTCCGGAAGCAGCCAGGCCGACCACCATATCCTGCGGCGTCAGCTTCAGCGCCTGCAAATCGCTGACGCCCAGCTGTTCATTATCCTCGGCGCCTTCGACCGCTTTCAGCAGCGCGCCCGGCCCGCCCGCGATTACCCCTACCACCAGCCCATGCGGCACGCCGAAGGTCGGTGGACATTCGGAAGCGTCCAGCACGCCGAGCCGCCCGCTGGTACCCGCGCCCATATAGATAAGCCTGCCGCCTTCCTGTAACGAAGCGGCCGCCGCGTCTACCGCCTGCGCCACCTGCGGCAGCGTCCTGCGCACCGCTGCTGCAACGGTAGCGTCCTGATCGTTAAATTTCGTTACCATCTCCAGCGTGGAGAGACTGTCGAGGTCCATTGTGTCTGCATTACGTGTTTCTGAAATCAGTGCGCCAAGATCCATGCTATCCTCACAAATGAATTTTTAATTCTGTATTCGGCTTAATTACTGAATATTATATTCATAACCGTTTTCCGAAGGGTCTTTTTTACTAAGCTGGCCGCCTTTTATAAGGGTAGCTGACGTGCTGAAGCGTGTTCAGACCGTTTTAAGGAGGAGCCGATGAGCTCACTATTACGTATTCGCCAACTCTATCCCACGCTGGCGCTGAACGAGCGACGCCTCGCTGACTTTTTACTGTCGCAGCCGGATAAGGCGCGGCATCTCAGTTCGCAAAGGCTGGCGGAAGAAGCGGGCGTCAGCCAGTCCAGCGTGGTGAAGTTTGCGCAGAAGCTGGGCTACAAGGGATTTCCGGCACTGAAGCTGGCGCTGAGCGAATCGCTGGCGAAAAAAGACGCTATTACCGTGCATAACCTGATCTTAAGCGACGATCCGTTAAAAGTCGTGGGCGAGAAGCTGCTGGCAGAAAAACAGTCCGCTATCCGCGCCACGCTGGATATCAACAGCGAGGAAAAGCTAACGGAAACGTTGCAGCTGTTAAAGGAAGCGAATCGCATTGTGCTGGTAGGTATCGGCGCGTCGGGGCTGGTGGCGAAAGATTTTTCGTGGAAGCTGATGAAGATTGGTATTCACGCCGTGGCCGAGCAGGATATGCATGCGCTATTGGCCAGCGTGCAGGCGTTAAATCCGGGCGATGTGCTGCTGGCAATTTCCTATACCGGCGAACGCCGCGAAATCAACCTTGCCGCTCAGGAAGCGCGGCGTGCCGGGGCCAGCGTGCTGGCCTTCACCGGCTTTACGCCGAACACGCTGCAACAGTGCGCCACGCATTGCCTTTATACGGTGGCCGAAGAGCAAACCACCAGCAGCGCGGCAATCTCTTCGACCTCCGCCCAGCTGACGCTGACCGACCTGCTGTTTATGGCGCTGGTGCAGCACGATCCCGAACGCGCTTCCAGCCATATCCGCCACAGCGAGGCGCTGGTGAAGAAGCTGGTTTGAGGCTCGCGCCAGCGGTAAAACAAGATAGTACTGTCTGGATGGTTCAAATGCGCAACCAGGGGATTTATCATTTCTTTCAAACAGATAGATAAGACCCTGCACTTACCTTTAAGCGGGCTGTTTTGATTTTTCTTTATAGATCAGTTATAAACGAAGGCTAATTTTCTCAGTCGGCAGTACTAAAATTACTCCCCTGAAGGCAGGCGCAATGATTATCCATAAAGGAAATGGCGGCAGTATCCCCAGCAAATGTTATCAGGTATTTATTCAGTTAACGTTCATTCGTAACGGTTTATCTTCCCTTGTGCCAAGGACTCTATTCTAAATGAGCGAATTACTTTCCTCCCGGAAATACACAAGAAATGAGCAAGTCACCAGGGTAATATTTTTTGGTTCTCTGGCATTACTCTTATTGATACTGCCTTTCGGATTTATTCATGAAAAGGCCAGCAGAGTTTCATTCTATCTTTGTAGCTATCTTTGCGCCGCTGGCATTTTACTGAACTTTAAAGATATCCGCTCAACGCTTTTTAATTCCAAAATAATCCTTCCCGGTCTGCTATTGGCAATCATGTTTACAGTATGGTCACTGTTCGCATCGTATAACAAAATTCCAGGAGTGGATAACGGCCTCTTATTCACCCCGGCTAAACGCTGGTTTTTAGCTACGCTTATCGCTTTGTTTACCCTGTGGGGCGTAAAAAAAGAGCTGATCAGTAAGACGCTACTTTATAAATTAACGTGGGTTTCGTTATCTTTTGCCTTTATCCTTTCCAGCGTTTACGGCATCTGGCAGCATATAAACGGCGTCGACAGGATCGTTCTTGGTATAAACCGCGCTACGCTTACCGCCTATGCTTATAGCGCGCTGGCGTTGGCTATGATGACCATGCTTAATCAAATAAATTCGCTATCCGTCAGGTTTACCGCCATCATCCTTACCTGCCTGCTCTCTATATATATCATTCTACTGACTGAAACCCGTTCTGCCATGTTTATCCATACGCTTCTGTCAGTGGCGATTATGATTAGTGCGCTCTGGCGCGGTAAACTCATCAAACCTTTACCGGTGATAGCCATCGTTATAGCTTTTGCGGCCATCGCTACCTTTGGTAAGAGCATCATCTATTCACGCGTTGATACCACTCAGCAGGAAATAACACGATTCAGTCAGGGTGATGACCACACATCCCTGGGATCTCGTTTTACCCTGTGGCAATCGGGCCTTGTGGCTATTCAGGAAAATCTGCTGGGTCAAACCCAGGTCACCAGAAACACTATAATACGCAACTGGATCACCACAAACCATCCTGATTCATTTGCGCTGGAATATATTGATGTTCACTTGCACAATGAATTCCTACAGTACACCTCGCTATTTGGCGTTTTTGGCTTCCTTATCCTTTTATTCTTTTTTATAAAATTGATTTTTGATAATGGTACAGCAGGTATCTTTAGTAACCCTGTCTCGATTATGGCAATCTCTGCGTTGCTGTATGGCATGACAGATGTGCTGTTGACCTCTATAGAGTATATAGTACTGCTCAGCACACTGATTTTGTTGGCCAGCCTCAACAGCAATAAAAAAGTAATAGCGGATAAAAGATGAGTAATATAGCCATTTTCGTGATCAATTTGCCTGTCTCTACAGACAGGTTACAATCTATGCAGAGACAGCTGGCTGCTATAGGTAAAGAATTTTTTACTATTAAAGCTGTCGACGGTTCGAAAATAGCCGATGACGAGTTCTTCTTCTATAAAAGAGAGGTGAGCTACGCCATCACTAAAGGGGAAGTGGGCTGCGCAATGAGCCATTTGAAGGCTTATAAGCAGCTGGTGGACTCTGACTATGATCTAGCCTTAATTCTGGAAGATGATGTCACCGTTCCCGCCGATATTGGGAAACATTTGGAGAGTATCGCTAAAAATAACAGTGACAGGCATAGTACCGTCACTCTGCTTTCTGATATTAACCAATATCAGAACAAGCAGCTTTATTCTACAGATAATACGCATCATGTTCATAAAGTACTTAATGCAGCCTTCTCGCACGGCTATGTGATCAATAAACCGGCGGCAAAAAAGATGCTGGCCAACCTCTTTCCAGTCTGGTGCGTCGCAGATCAATGGACAACGTTTCAAGAGTTTGGGTTAATTGATCTTCACGGGGTAGTGCCATCATTGATAAATACCTATGAACCGTTGGAAAAAGTAACAACCATTGGGGACAGAAGCTCAGAATTGGTAAGGAAGGAGAAAAAAATAATATGGCGAAGAATAAGGAATTCACGCCCTGTAATGTTAAAGATCAAGAAAAGTTTGTGGCTGGCTTTTGTCAGGCCGTTTATTTCTATTAAGAAAAAAAATTAACTATGAAATCACACTTGGGGTAGTGAGCAGACCACTACCCTAGTGTGCCATGTACCTTTAAAAAATATATTCCCAGGATATCCTCAGAATCACAAGGCCCTTGAAATTATTTTAGAATGATATTCACTATTATAATTTAAAAACAAATGGTTATTTCTATAAATATATTTTTAACTACATCAAAAATTGTAATATAGCGCATTATATAAATACAATTTGCCACTCCAGCCGAATGCACTTAATAAAAAAATACCCAACAAATTAATTTTAAATCACATGATCGTCTTTAGCGATTTGGAGCTGTAGGCCATATAATATCTTGCGCAACGTTAACATCGATTCTACTCACCAGAACCCGAAACGCCTTCCACTTAGCGAGCATCTTTTCTTCAGCATCGGTTACAATACCAAGTGATTCAGCGTCCCGAATAATCTCAATATTCTCATTTGCCTCTCTGAGAAAGTCTGCCTTTTGAATAGTTGCTTTTTCCACATAATCTACCGGAGAAGATATAATGCTTCCATTATCAACCATCCAATTACCAAGCCTGTCAAAACCTTTGGGAAGCTCGGTGCTATTCATCTCAATAACGCTTAAATCATCAGGAACTATTGCCGAAGCATCCTGGTTAAAGTCCCTGACCACACCTTTTTTATCGTAAGCTATTTTGATCGTATCCTTTTCAAAAGAAGACAAACTGTCATACCAGTCCCGACCAGTTTCATCCTGATAAAAAACAATCGAAACATTATTTACATTGATGAAATGAAAAATATCGCTATTGTTTTCATTCTGAACGGGAAAGTATTTAATAAAATTCTTCAAGTGTAACATCAGGCAACTCCTACATTATACCAATTTCCATTGATTAAAATTTGCGGGTAACGGTAGTTTACAGCGGTATAGTTTGTTTTCTGTTGCACGCCTACCACTACCGTACCATCAGGGGCATTTGCAAACGTATTATCATTATTGTTATTAGTTGCACTGCCCCAGCCAGCAAGTCTGAATGAAGACACCCTTGAATTAAGCTGACCGCTTGCCCAATCATATAGCCACCCTCCCCATCGAGATCCATAAACATTACCATCCGATGCCAGCTGCGAGGCGCCGTTTCCGGCATAGACACTGCTCATAGACAATATGTCCTGAGCAGATGAAATCCTACCGTTTGCTGAAAAATTACGCTCTGTACGTAGATCGCCAGAGGCATAGTTAACAGCAAATGGCCTTAAATTATTCCATCCACCTCGGGGATCGCCATCTTTTGTCAGCATCAGATAGTAATTTTCACCATCAAATCGCCAAAAAACGCCTTTGTTATTAGAAATAATCCGATAATTATCTACTGCGTTCGACCAAACTTCGCCTTTTATCTCACCACCAGTAACAGGAAACGCCCCTACTTCTGCCGCGCTAAGCCCGTTTTTTAACGCCAGGCTACCCAAACCAAGATTGCCGCGCGCCTGCGCTACGTTATTTACATCCGCAAGGTTTTTGCCGCTTTGCAAATAACGGTTATCCAGCTGAGAAGTGGAATTATTTAACAGCGCTTTCAGTAAAGTTGCCTGCAATGCCGCTGTGTCACCATCGTCCAGCACATCATTACCGGATTTATCTGCCATAAAGCTGGCTACGACAGAAGCAATCGTCGAGGCCTGTCGCCAGACCTTATTCAGCTGTTCGCTTCTGGCGATGCCGGTTTGAAAGCCGTTTGCCGTAGCATCCAGCGCTTCGTAATCCGCCTGTGACAGCACGTTTGCGCTTTCGCCCGTAGCAAAAGGTTTAAAGTCATTTTTTGCCATCGTTATTCTCCATTAATTTCATAATTTACCGTGACGCCAGCGGGCTTGATCGCCAGATAGCCCTGCTTAATAATTTCTTTGGTAATGGTGGACAGGTTTTTTGCCGTCACATATACCGTTACGGTCATATCCTGATTATCGGTAAAGGTGATATTGATATCCTGCTTCGTATAGATTTCTTGCAGAATTGCGGGCAACGTGTCGGCCGTGCCGTCCCACTTATTGGCGCCGATTTTAGCGCGCAGCATCGTGCGATAATCCTCATCATCCACTTTGATAATGCCCGAATCGGGTTCATACCTGTCTTTCCAGCTGCCAAGGTCGAAGCCCAGCGAGGCCTTATCAAAGGTAAAAAAGTAATCTTCAATCGGTGCGTTAATACTTCTGGCTCGCCCGATCCACTCGCCTAAAATATCAAGCTGCGCGCCGGTAGCGTTGTCTATATCTAACGCCGCTACGATTTCGCTAAAGAGATCGATAATTTCTTTTTGCGGCCGCGTGGTTAAATCAATGTGCTCAACGTATTTCGCTTTTCCGCGATGGTAGTTGGTGATCAGATCGGTATAGTTCATGCGGTCACCGATATCGTAATATTATCTGCCTCGCAGCTGGCAAATTCGTTATAGCCGATAGCGATATTGCCTGAGGAAAGCGCGGCTTCGCTTTTTCCTGCCAGCAGGGTCAGGATGTCGTAGTACTGGCTGTCCGTACTGTCCTGCCCTGTCGTCAGGTTAGCGGGCGAATAAAGACGGCTGAGCAGAACGCTATTGCCGATCCCCAGACTATTGATATAGGCCGCCAGCGCCTTTTTAATTTTCTCCGCGATGGGGCTGGTGTAGCCCGTCAGCGCTTTCAGCTCCAGCGACAGATAAACCGGCACCGGCACCGGCCGCGAAAAGCGGATCGCCTGCGGCGTGCCATAGCTGTCGGCAAGCGTTATGGTGGTATTGCCAAACGTGCCTACGCCCAGCGATTTCTTTTTGCGAATAACGTCGGCGATCGTATTTGCGTCACCACCCTGCACCACTGCCGAAATAGTATGGCCGGGCAGCCCATTCGCATCCTTATCATCGCTGTCGTTCTGGTAAAGCTTATGCCCGACGACGCCTGCGATATTTGAAATTGCGCCGTCCAGCGCGTCAAAAGTGGTCAGCGCCGTCAATGAAACGCTTTGCGCCTGGCGCAGCCGCAGTTCCGCGTCCGTTTCGGCAACGCTTCCCGTGGCCGCCGCGTTCAGGTTGGTCACCGTCTGCCAGCCGCGCGTCGGCGTGTTGATTTGGTTAACGGAACCACTTACCGCCGCTATCGGCCCGGTTTCCGCGCAGGTGGCCGTCACGGTGACCAATCCCGTGGTGGCAATCGTTACGCTTGCGGGCAGGTTCCAGATAACGTTATTACTGTCCCTGACCGAGCCGTTAACAATGGTGGTGCCCGGCGTGCCGCTCAGCTGTAAATCCACCGTTGAGTTGGTCGCGGGTTTACGCACGATACCGTTGATTTTTACATTGCGCGTCAGCGCGTCGCCCACCGCGGTGGACGGCGAAAACGAGTTGTAGCAGGTTATCGCCATATTATTGGCATCGTGGATAGCCAGCGCCATAATCGCTATCATCTGGCCGTCTTTGCTGTCCGGTTCCAGATAGGCGTCGGTGCCATAAATTTGTCGGAAATAGTCGGTCAGCGCGCTGAGGATTGTCTGGTAATCAGGCGCGCCGATGCCTTGGGCCGTTATCGTTGCCGATAACCCCAGCCTGTCTGTCTTAAGAGCCATTATGCCTCGCTTGTTACTGTCGTCGTGCCGTACAGCGTTTCCACGGTTACCGTGAAAATTGCCCGGCGGGATGAAGAGTCGAACGTGGTATTGAAAGAGAGAATGGACTTAACGCCCTGGGTGGCAAGGATGCGCTGGCGCAGAACCATTTCCGCCGTCGCGCTGTGCTGCTTGCCGGTCAGCGATTGCAGCCAGGGCGTGCCTTCCGTGGTATCCAGAAACCATTGCCCATACCATAATTGCAGCCGCGTTTTAATCGCCTGTGCCACGCACGCCGGCGAGTTAACCAGGAAAGCGCTGTCCCCTTTGCCAAAGGCGTAATCGCCGTCCTGCTCTTCTCTGCGATATCTCATTGCGGCCCCCTTGTGTAGCTGCTGCCGCTCTGGATGCCGCCATGAACGTGATCGATCTGGCTGATGCCGCCAGCGGTCTGATCGCCGGTCGAGGTAATATCGCCATTGACGTGCAGATTGCCGTTAAGCGTTAGCCGCGTAGTGGTGATATTGACCTCACCGCTCTGTTTCAGCTCGATAAAGGCCTGGCCTTCATCCGTACGGATTTGCAAAGCCTCCGTGCTGATAGCGCTGATTTTTTCCTTCTGGGACTGCGGCCCGACCAGCGCGAAAGCGTCGGACAGATCGTGCTGACGCGGATCGACCGGTTCCTGCACGTCGCCGTTTTGCCACCAGAAGTCGATGCAGCGATCGCTGAAGATCACCAGGCATTCATCGCCCTTTTTAACGGGAAAGGTGATGGTACAGCCGCCGCCGCGGGGAAAAATCACGGGAACGTCGACCAGCAAAGGCAGCGCCTGAGAAACCGGCTGGCCGCTGGCATTGCGCACGCTGCCCTTAATGGCCGGCTGCACCACGCAGGTTACAGTGTCGGGATCGAAGGATTGAATAATGCCGGGTAAGGCTACGCGTAGCGTTGTGGACACCATGTCCGCTAAAGCCCGATACGCCTGAGCTTCCCCGCCAATCACTGACTGGATAGAAACGGGCATAAAAACTCCAAAAAAAAACCGCCTCAGGCGGATGGTTGAATTAGTGCGGCGCGGCGGGCGCCTTAAGGGCGGTCTGTTTATCCCGCACGATGCAGGTCAGTGTCATATACCAATTCTTATCACGGGTATCACCTTCGTAAGTGATACCTTTAACGATATAGACGCCGTCGGCCGCGATATCGGCAGGCGGCTGCGCGTTCTTTTGCTCGCCCTGGGGCGCCGCCTGCGGCTGCGCTTTGTTCCCTTTTGCCGCCGCCTCTCTTTCTTCGGCGGCCGCGCGGTTGACCGATTCCATGGCATTACGCATGCTGTTAAGCGCAGCCTGATTGATATGCACCAGACCATGCAGACGAAGCGTTGGGTCGATCAGGCATTTGATGTTGACCCCTTCCGTGGTCAGTTCGGGCGCGCCGATCATGCCGGTCTGGCTGTTCAGCACCACAATGCGTTCGAGATAGCTTTCTTCCGGCACCATTTGCAGTTTGCCGTCGACAAACTGCCAGGTCGCGCGGCACTGCGCGGCAACGTTATCCATCACCTGGCTGGCCGTCTGATAGAGTACCCGCCCTCTGGGGAAACGCGTGGGCGGCATGGTGCCGGTGGCGCCAGCGGTCACGCCGTAAGGATTAAAGCTGCGCAGGGTTAACCTGTGGATGGCGCTGGCATCGTAACCTGCGGCGACGGTAGTGTTGACCGTTGCCTCCATTGCGGCCTGATGACCATCGATAGCCTGAATTTTCAATACGCTTTCCGGACTAGCCTGCGTAGATTCTTTGGATCCGATCTTATCAATAAACGCATAGCGGATTTCGCCGCTAAAGATTTCGCCGTAATTTGGGCCTCCTGATTTAACCGGCGGGTTTTCGATCGCTTTTCCCACCATATAGTCAGGTATAACCGGCTCCTCTTCGTTCTTATCCGGCAGGACTCCCGTATAGCCCGCGATAAGGCGCAGCTTTTTATATTTGCCGCTCACGATCGCGTTGCGGGTTTCCGCACTCAGGTTATAAATTTTAATCTCCGCAGTGCTGCCCTTGCTTTGCACATGAGTAACAATTTTGAAATCGACCTTTAAATCGCCCAGGATAATCGACGCTTTACTGGCATCTTCCAGCAGCAGCTCACAGTAGCGCATCCAGTTAACGCTCATGCCGCCTCCGTGATAATGCAAAGATGCGCGGTGTAACCGAGATCGTACTGACCCGGCGCGGTATTGCCGCTGCTGTCGGAAAACAGCCACAGGCCAAAGCCCAGCTGCAGATAAGCATACTGCGCCACCAGGTCGGCGCCGGTCACCAGCGGAATGCCCGCGATAATATCCCCGCCGTCGCTGTTTTGCAGATCGAGAAACCAGCCGCTCTCCCGCCAGATAATGCGCATTTTATAATCGCTATTATTGATGGAAATATCGAACAGCTGATTATCGGGCGTCAGCGGAATTTCGGTAATAGTCATCAGCTGCTCCCCCTCGTGAGAACCACATTCGCCGGGCCGGGCCTGGCGACTTTCTTGCCGTTATTCTGCACGGCAGAGGTCTTCGCGCCCTGCGCCATATTCTCCTTTTCCGCGCTGCTGAGCGTTCGCGTCTGCGTAATCATCAGCTCGGTCAGGCCTAACGAGGCGAACAGCACGTGTTCCGTAGAGGCATCCGTTGTCACGGAAATTGAGGTAATCAGCATATTGTTGTACAGCCGCTTGCCGGTCACCACGGTCAGCGGCTGCCTGTTGGTCATCAGCTCCCGCAAATTCTGGTAGCTTTCTGCCGGGCTTAACGATGTCTGGATACCGAATTGTGTCGTATCCATAAAGTCCACCAGCGAACCGCCGCCGGAAAAGCCTACCTCCATAGTCAGCTCCGCAGGCGAGAGATAAGCATGATCGGCGATGGTGGCGCCCGCTTCGACAGGATGCGTGGTGACGTTCAGTTTGTCGGTGTGGCTCTCTTTCATTACCACATTGGGAATAAGCAAACCGATTTTACGTTTGCTTTGCATTAATAGCGTGGGGAAACCTTTTATCATACCGGCATATTCCTTACGGTCTGGACGAATTGCGAGTTCACATCGAACTGACTGTCCGCCACTCTCTGGGCCGTCAGGTGTGGCTCGCCACCCTGCACATAAATATTGGTTTCCTGCTGGATGCCCACGGTGCTGTCCGTTCGGCTCTGCGCTATTTCACTTTGCCAGGGTAAACGGCCGCCCATGCTGAAAGGCAGCGCGCCTGTCAGATTGTCATTGGCAGACCACGTCATCACGTTCGCCAGCATCCGGGCCTGCTGCGGGTTCAACGGGCTGTTTGGATCCGCCAAACCTGGCAATGAGATGTCCGACACGGCGGCCTGTGTCTCTCCGGCCATTTTTTTCACAAAGCGCCAGATTGGACTGTTGGCCAGCTTATTAGTGATATCGGTAAAGAAGTTATCGAAATAGTTCTTCACCTTATCCACGGCGGCGGTCATGCCCGCCGACCAGTTACCCGTCACAAAATCGGTAATAGCCTGTAGCCCGCCCTTCCAGTCAAGCGTGCCTGCCGTAAGCTGGCCGAATTTCTCCAGCAGCCAGTCCAGCGCCTTTTTGGCCGCGTTGATGCCTGGCGCCCACTGATCCCAGTCAATCAGGGTTTTTCCGCCCTCCTGCCAGGTTTTATAGCTGTCGTAAAGCGTGAAAAGCAGCGCTACCAGCGCCACGACTATTCCTATGGGCGAGAGTAAAAAAGCGCTGTTCAGCGCCAGCCAGGCCGCCGTCATTACGCCAAGCGTGACGATCAGCTCCTGCGAACTGCTATCCAGCGAGTCCCACCAGCCGCTTAAATCGGCCACCGCCTGGATCAGACGCAATATGACCCTCTCTCCCACTTCAGCAAGCAGCAGCAGCAGGCTCACCGCGCCGTCAAGCACCCGCTCTACGTCAGGCGCGTTGTCGGTCAGCTTTTTCGTAAAGTTATCGAAGATCTCCCCAAGTCCGTTGTTCAGCCGGCTGCTGCTGTTGGTTTGCAGCAGTTCGACAACCTCATCAAACTTGCGCCTGGCCGTCATAAAGTGGTCGGCGCCGGAGACGGCCTGCGTCATATTGACGCCGAGAGAGTCGGAAAGCTGGTTATAGTCGCCGATAAATTTCCCCAGCCCTCTTTGCATGGCGGCCAGGATATCGGGCGCAAGTCCCAGACTATTGGCGGTCGCCAGCGCCTGCTCTTCCGGCATAGCGCCAAGCCTGCTGCTGGCCTCGCTGAAGAGTTCGCTGTCCGTTTTTTTCTGGCCGCTGGCGTCGCGCGTTGCCACGCCCAGCTTATTCAGGCGCGCTTCCGCGCCCGGCTTATTAATGAGGGTCTGGAAAGCTTTCGCTATGGCATCGTTGCTGAGGCCGGTCTGCGCCGCGCCGTATTCCAGCGCGTTGAGATCGCCCGCTGGCGTACCGGCATTCTGCGCACGGACGCCAAGCTGCTCCAGACGGCTGGCGAAGCGGTTGATGTACTCCACCAGCGCTTTACCCGCCTGCTCTACCGTCTGTTTGATCTTTTGCAGATCGAGCGCCTTTGCCGCCTGTTCGTTGTTTTGCCAGCCCGGCGCCTCAACAAACTGCCTGACTTTTTGCCAGCTGGCGGCCTCCGCCGCCAGCTGTGTATCCAGCACCATCAGAAAATTTTTTGTATTTTCAGCGTTCATTGGCCTGTTTCCATTGCTCAATGCGGTGTTGATTATCCGCTTTCAGATCCAGCCAGTCGTTCAGGCGGGCAATATCCGCCAGATCCACTGAGCCATCCTTGAGCGCGGTGTAGCTGATAAGCCCGGCATCCACCGGGCGCATCAGAAAATCTTCCCCGTCAGGAAGCGTTTCCAGTGTCAGCCCACTGCCGGGACCTCGCTCCTGCTGACGGGGAGTTCGGGCAAAAAACTGCCCAGCGAATCCTCCACTACCCGCAGCACCAGCTTCAGCATGGTGATCAGATCGAGGTCATCGAACATCAGCACGCCCTGAGAGAAGATCGGCACCCAGCTTTTTGCCTGCTGGCGCGAGACTACTGCCAGGCAGGGATGCAAAATCGCATTGGTGTCTTCCTCGCTCATGTCGGCCAGAGAGTGCGCAATAGCGGGCAGAGCTTTTTCCAGCACCTGGAAATAGTCGCCCTGCGCCGCCGCCGATTTCACCGTGTTAATGTCGGAGAGCAGCCCGGCCAGCAGCGGCAGCAGCTTTCGCGAGACTTTAAGCTGTTGAAAAACGTCCAGCTTAGCGATACGGAACGTGATTTCGTTGAGTGTGAATTCCATCGATTAATATTCCCCCATCACCACATCGATTTTGATGCAGTCGAAGATCCAGGCGGTGGTGCCGCCCTCTTTGGCGAATTTACGATCGGGCAGCTTCTGGAAGGCCACGCCGCGCGCGGTGATGACTTCACCCGAGGCGCTGTTGCGGATCACGATAATATTTTTCCCCCAGCTGGCAGAGCTTGCGCTCTGCGCGTTATAGGCCAGCGAAAGCTTTTTATTCACCGGCGAGGTTTCCAGCAGGTTAACCGTAATCTGGCCGGACGTGCCCGGCAGCAGGGTATTCATCCCTTCGCCGTCAATCCCCAGCTTCATGCTGTTTTTATTTTCCTTCATGGAAACGGTAATGCCCTCTTCCGAGCTACCGGAACCGCTTCCCAAATCAAATACCGCGCCCGGGCCAATAAAAGAGGCGGTAACATCCATAAATGAATAGGCAGACATATTTTTTTCCTTAGCGAACAACGTTAATTTGGACATCGGCGTAGTGCACGGCACCGGCCAGTTTGCAGGCAACCTGCATCAGTGGCGCTTTACGCGCTTCGCGATCGGCCTGCGACTGCAGCGCCAGCGGCTGGGCATAGACGTAATAGCCTTTGGTGAGCATGTCGCCGGCAGCCAGCTGGCCAATCTCGCCGCCGTTCCAGACGCCCGGCGCGATCAGCCCGTTGGTCACGGCCTGATCCATCGACGCTTCCACATTGCCCATCAGCCGGGTAATGCCCGCTTCGGTCTGCGGAATTTTGCTGGCAGAGGTGTAGAGCAGGTTATAAAGGTTGGTCTGCACGAAGTTTTGCAGCCAGTCCAGCCCGTGGCGCTCATCAAAGAAGTCGCCGTTAGCCATGACGCCCTGTTGCAGAATGGCGCTGTCGTTGGCGAAAAGGACATAGACGTTGGCCCTTTTGCTTTCCAGTGCGGCGGCCTGCCTGGCGTTCAGGGTTTCATAAGCGATGCCCGGCTCCTGCTTAAATTTCAGCGTCAGCGTGGTGTTGCTGCCGTTGAAATTAACGGTAAAGGCACGGGCGAACGCGGAAATCGCGGCAAAGCGGCTGCGGGTGGAATACTGCACAAAGGTGCGCGCATAGCCTGCCGCCTTCAGCCGGGCGGCGACGTCCGTGGTGGAAGTTGCATCCAGCACCGCTGCGCTGCCGGTGGTAACGGCAAAGACACGGCTTTGACCGGCCGATTCGACAGCCGCCGCTACGCCGAGTACATCTTCGTCGCTGATAACGTCGTCTGCGGCGGTGGCCACGGCCAGGCCGTACCAGTTAGCATATTCCAGCGCGGCGTTGACGGCTTCGACCAGCGTTTCTGTCTTACCCTCTTCGTCCGCGGCGAGCGTTTTAGCCCAGCGGCCGATATAAAGCTGCTGCGGCTGCGGCGACTGCGCAAACCAGACGGCTGCCGCCTGATATTCCGGGGAATCCAGGCCAAAGTCGGCCCCGATATCGGCGGCGGCGGTATAAAGACGCAGGCGTTCCGTCAGGGGGATCACCGTGGCGCTTCCCATAATCAGCATTGAGCCAAAGTTACGACCGGAAGCGGCAACGGGTGACATCAGGACGTCAACATTCACGATGCCGGATAAAGGCAATCCTTGAGGCATATTTTATTCTCCAAAAAATTGAACGGGTGTTTCCACCAGTGAGTAAATTCCGTAGAGACGGAATATTTTACGAACAACACTGACCGTTAATTCATAACGGCGGGTCTGAGCGTTATTAACCATTTCCAATACGGTGGTAATATCGCTACAATCGCTGACGCCAAGCGAAAGCTGTTTTAAAGCGGCAAGGTTTTGCGCCAGCGTATTTCCGTCGCGAAAACGAGCGGCATAAAGCTGGGCGGAAGGGCCATAGAAATGCAGTCGGCATTCCATCCGTTCATCCCGCCACAGCTGGACATTGTCCTCCTGTTGGTTAGTCAACACGGGCGTGCCTTCGGCGGCGATTTTCATCACCATAAAAGCGCAGCCGCTTTCGCCGGTCGGCAGCCATGCAGGCGGCGACGCGCCGTCGTCAACCGCCACCCGATCGGCAGCCAGGCCGGTAAGCCCCTGGATCCACGTGCTGAGTTGTTCTTCCAGCGCGGCGTCCCTGGCTGGTTCGTCATTAAGCGGCGTCAGCCAGCCGGCTGTTTTACTGGTATTCGTCACCAGCACACCTCCTGTTAGTTATTGCAATGAAAAGCAAATTGCAGGCAGCAGAAAAGCGGATGAAAAGATTTCATCCGTCGGGATATAACGCTTATTAAGGCTGACACTGCTGGCGAATATAATCCTGTAATCCCGCTATCTGAATGCGGGCCGTCGCTATTCTTTCTCTGAGAGTGAAATAATACCGTTGAGCGGCGTCAGTAAGTCGGGGGCCGGCTGCATCAGCCACGCCGACGGCGCGGGCCGTGGAGGCGCTGTGGCAGCTGGCGGCGAGCTGCAGCCTGCGCTGGCCAGCAGCAACATCATGCTCAAGCTGGCCAGCGTTTTCCCTGGCCTGTTGCAGTTGCGAAACATATTTTTTATCCATAGCGGCCGCGGCGTTAAGCCGTTGCTGTAGCGTATTAACCTGCTCCTGCTGCTGCCGAAGCTGATTACGGGTATCCACATAGTGGGAATGATAAAAAAGCGCGGTTTTTACTGCGGCCAACATAACAACCGACAGAAAAATAAAGATTAGCCATTTAGCGTTCATTCATTTCATCCGTCCTCTCCTTTTATTTATCAGAAATAGGCCAGCTTGCGGTTTACGCCGTTAATTTTAACGGTGATATAGCCTGCAGGCGTTGCGGTCGCCGCCGGCGCTTCCGCTACTGCCGTCGTCAGCGTCGCCAGGCTGCCGTCAAAGCCATAACCGGCAGTGCCGTTATGAAAATTCATCACCGTAGAGAGCGTGACGCGTTTAGTGGTATCCAGATCGGTGACTTCTGAGAAGTCGGCGCTGAACAGCGAGCACTCTCCCGCTTCAAAGCGCGACGGGCCGGTGGTTTTCAGATTTACCATCACGTCGCCGCACTGCGCCTTGAGCTTGATCCAGACTTCGCCGTACAGGCCTTTGCTGTCGCTGGTTCTGACAATGCAGTCAACCACGCCCGAATCCCCTTCATAATGCAGGTTGCCGCCAACGGAGCTGGCGCCGCGATAAAGGTTCAGGTAGGCCTTACCGCAGACGTTGGTCAGCAGCGGCGCATCGGCAGGCTGCGTAACGGTATCCCTTAGCGTTTTGCCGTGCATTTCCAGATGCCAGTGCTGGTTGGCATGAGGGAAAAAGAATTTGCCGACGCGGAACCATTTATCCTCATCCGTCGTGTTGCTGACGCGGTAGCCGGAATACCAGCCGGCCTTCAGGGAACCGGTCATCTCCGAACCGTAGTTTTCATCGCGACGCCAGCCGTATTCAAAGCCTGACAGCCACGGCGTACCGGATCTGCTCAGGTCGACTTTGGCGCCGGACTGAAGGCTGAGGGCGCGCATCGTGGCCCTGGTGTAGTTCAGCTTCAGCGGATTTTCAGAAGACTCGATGCTCAGCGCGTCGATAATCCACTGGCCGTTGCTCAAATCGCCGGGGAAACGCGTGTGTTCAATCCAGACGTTGCGGATCAGTCCCTGGGTGACGCGCGGCATATAAAGCGTGGCGTCGCTGTATCCTTTCTGGAAATTACAGTTCGACAGCTCGACCGCTGTCGAGTGATCCCAGACGCCAATAACAGAATCCGACCACTGGATATCAAACACTCGCGCATAGGTGGTGTTGCTGTAAATCTGATCCAGACGCGTATCCAGCGTATCGAGCAGTTTGAAAGCGGCGCCGCCGATATTCTCAATGCGGCAGCAGGTAATATTGACGAACTCGCCTTCAATCACGGTATTTTCAAAAAAGGGCTGCGTGTTGCTGACCATTTCCGGCGTAATCACGCCCGTATTGGTTTCGGTGTCCGCCGTAGCCTGTCCGTCCCAGAAGATGCCGCGGATAGCGGTGCGGCGCGCCTTCACTTTAAATACCGTCGCGGCGGACTGGTCGGAAACAATAATGGTGCGCGGTGACACGCCATATTCGCAGTCGTCACCGTACAGGCTGAAATAGTTGATTTCGCCTTCGCCGGTAAGATCGACCGGGTTTACCAGGAATTTCCCGGCCGGGAAGCGAATACCCACGCCGTGGATCGGATTTTTGCTGGTATCGCTAATCGGCGATGAAAAAGCCTGTCCCCATTTATACATATTGATGCAGGCGTCATGGTTGACTTTACCATTGTCCGCATCGAAATTACTGTCGCCGCGCAGACGCTTGCCGCCGAAATGATAGATATTAATATCTTCGACGTTATCAATAATACGCTTCCAGTAATAGCCGCCGCCCGTCGCTACCGCCACGGAGCCGCCATCATCCTTTGATGCTGCTATCGACGCATCAATAAAGCCGACGAAACGCCCGCCGCCCTGAAAGGTGGAATCTTTATCGTAATAACGTTTCAGCATGGCGATATCGCCAGAGGCGGAAGGTTTGGTGGTGCGTAACTCTGCAAATGAATTAACTTCAATCATCTTGATTTCCTTGGGTTGTTGGTTAGTTATTTTTATGGTTATGGCATAGCGAAACGCCACGGTTTTTAGCGAAGAAAATAAAAAAGGACGTTTTTATTTTTTCAGAAAAAGAGCGGCTTCTCTTTTTCTGCGTGGCAGCAGCACGTCAGATAACTGACCGGCCCTTTTCCATAACAGCATGGCTTCTGCGGCGCCCTCATAATCGCCTTGATTTAATTTCTTTAACAGCGTCGAACTATTAAAAGCGCTGACGCCAATATTGAATACCAGACTACATAAAGCATCGTACTGATTTTGCGTCAGACTGACGCTGACTTTTTCATTAATAAAATGCTCAACATGCGAAATATCCGCAAGCAGCAGCTTATTACTTTGCTCAGGCGTAATGACCATGCCGTCCGCTATCGTTTTACTGGCAACAAGGCCCGTATGCCCGACGCCGATAGTTAATATGCCGCGGCTATCCCGATAGGCCGTAAGTTTTTCACCTTCTTCCTGCTTGATAAAGCTGATACCGTCAGGGCTGATTTCCATCTGGCTCTCCCGTTCTTTTGTTGATCCAGCGCTTTAACTTTTCGCTGATATAGTCATTACCCACGTAGCCAATATAAACGGCAAAAACCTGGGCGGCGGCCTCGGGCATATTCCAGTTCAGCAGCGCGCCAATTACCTGCAGCGTCGGCGCCGCAAAGAAAGCCAGGGCGCTGCACGACACCGCGTCAAGCACACGCTTGCTCCAGGGGGTTCGGGCACAAGCGCTGCGCAGCAGGGAAAACATGGCGGCGATGCCGGCATAGCCCCATTCTGTTTTATGGCTGTAAAGCCAGAGTCCGACACTGGCCCAAAAGCTTGGCTCCTGAGGAAACATGCTTTATATCTGGCCTCCTGTATCATTACGGCGCAGGGAAAGCTTGCTCCCTACATCGTTTTTTGAGATGTATTTTAAAGTTTTTTTGATCGTTTGATTATTTACATGCTGCCAGATTATTGCGGGCTATTCGTTACGAAAACCTTTTGATTTTTTATTTCTCCCTGCCTGTCACTAATCCATGCTGCTACATTAAGGGATTTATTTCGTAACGAAAACCATCTTCTTTAATATCTTTTGCAGCCGGTTGTTTATATCCATGATGCTATATTACCGCGGGAAATTCGTTACGAAAACCTTTCCTTTTTCATTTCTCCCTGCCTGTCACTAATCCATGCTGCTACATTAAGGGGTTTATTTCGTAACGAAAACCATTTTCTTTAATATCTTTTGCAGCCGGTTGTTTATATCCATGATGCTATATTACCGCGGGAAATTCGTTACGAAAACCTT